>JAZPXS010000258.1:0-2813 GCA_045543775.1 Clostridia bacterium | reverse complement strand
CGGCGAATATGGAAATGGTGCGCTTGTCGCTATGATTGATGCTCAAGATTATACTTCTAATCTGTGGAGTGAAGAGGTCGCAGGATGTAACTTTGTATATTTTGATGGAAATCGTTTAAAAGTGCTTTACAATGACAAATTTTATACACTCCCAGAAGCATATAAAAAAGGATATTTGACAAAAGAAAATATCGAGAATATATTTTCAGAGTATTGTGCTAATCACTCGGGAGATTATGATGAATTTCTAACAGACATTTGCCTTTGTGGTGATTTGTATTGCACAGATGATACTCAGACATACGGCAGAGGCTCTGTTGCTTTACCTATGGGGCAGGATGTTTTAGAACTTAAAAATTTTAAAATTCTCCTTTGCACTGACGGATGTTCTCCTGAATCGCTTGTCAGCCATGCAGCACAAGGATATTCTCCTGCATGCCGTATTGTTCCGAACGGTGAGATAGATGGTAACTTCAAGACACTTAAATTCAAAATGGAAATTGATGAAAATTGGCTAAATGAACTTAGAAAGCAAGGAGTTAATCTTGCCATGATCAAAATATTTGAAAGTAAATATTTCTATCTTTTGATACTTGATGAAACCTATTATGCATATATCCATCTGGAAAGAATTGAAGGTGTTGAAAAGACTGAATATGAATCCGAACTTGCAGATAGTATTGTTAAAAATGCAAGAGTTAGTTTCGAACCAAAAAGCGAGAATCTTAAACTTACACTTGAAAGAGTTGTAAGACTTGCTGAAAGCAAAGGCGAAGAACTTAATTGGAGTGATTTTAAAATGTATAGCTCCATTGATACAGGTTCGGGGCTTTATATATTAGTCTATGACATAGACGAAACCTTTGAATTGTGGATTGGCGGCGGTTCTCCAGTTTCTTCGCCTATGTATATCCGCCTTGTCACAAAGGCTGACAGGGATAATTATATTGACATAAGAAATGAAGATGTTGAAAGGTTTATCTCTGAAAACAGAGATAGCATTAAAATAGGTGCGTATATTGTATCTTCTACAGGTGAAGAAATTAGGGTCAGAGATATAGACAACTACAAAGAATATACTGTAAGCTTATCTTTTTGCGTTGACCATACAGTCAAGGAAGGTGCCTTTTATTGGATAACCGGCATACTTGACAGCGAGGCTAACCATATAACAGTTGAATTCCCCGACAATTTTCATTGTCCGCAAAGATATGCACATACGGAAGAGGGAGATTTGCAACTTTACGCTTATGCTGTAAATGTAACTGATGTCGGAATGACAGTAAGATTTGAGTGTGCAAATCTTGATGACGGAGAACTTCAAACAGGTTCGTGGTATGACATAGAAAAATATGAAAACGGTGAATGGCGAAAGGTTGAAGCAATAGCCGAGGTGTATTGGAATGCTCTTGCGTATCTTATCAAAGAAAATGATGTAACCGAGTTTGATGTGAATTGGGAATTGTTATATGGAAAGCTTTCTCCCGGTTATTATCGTATAAATAAAGAAATAACGAAGTTCAAAGGAACAGGAGTTTTTGATAAAATAATCTGTTCTGCACCTTTTGTAATTGCTTAGAGGAGACAAAAATGAAACGAATTATATTTCTGATACTTATACTCGTGCTTGTACTATCAGCGTTTACTGCGTGTAATACATTTCAGTCAGATGACTTGATGGACGGTGTTAAACCCAATCCTGATGCTACGAGAAATGTAGAGCTTACCGATGCGAGTGATGCTGCTGTGACCGACTTTGCGGTGCGTTTGTTTAGGGAAGGTTTTGCAAATGGCAGTAACACTCTCATATCTCCGCTTTCTGTTCTTGTGGCACTTTCTATGACGGCTAATGGTGCTGATGGTGAAACCCTTTCTCAAATTGAAGCCGTTCTCGGTATGCCGATAGAACAACTCAATTTATGGGTTAGTAACTATATGAAAAATCTTCCCGACGGCGAGAAGTATAAGCTTAGTATTGCAAACTCTATTTGGTTTAAAGATACAGAAGCCTTTGCAGTTAATGAAGATTTTCTCCAAATCAATGCAGATTATTACGGAGCAGGTATATTTAAAACTTCATTCGATAATTCTACACTCAAAGATATAAACAAATGGGTAGAGGACAATACCGATAAAATGATTAAGGATATTCTTGACGAAATTCCTAATGATGCAATAATGTATCTTATAAACGCTCTTGCCTTCGATGCAGAGTGGCAGAACATATACAAGGAAAATCAGATAAGAGACGGACAGTTTACAACTGAGGATGGTATAAAGCGTGATGTAGAACTTATGTATTCCTCTGAAGGTATGTATCTTGAGGACGAAAAAGCATCAGGGTTTATTAAGTACTACAAAGACCGCAAATATGCCTTTGTTGCACTTCTTCCCAATGAAGATGTTAGTGTTTCTGAATATATTTCAGCGCTCGATGGAAATCATCTGAACGAAATGCTTGAAAACGCACAACAGGGCGTTGTAAGCACCTCTATTCCGAAGTTTGAAACCGACTATAAGGTTGAAATGAGTGATATTCTCAAACAAATGGGTATGCCAAATGCGTTTGATTATACTGTTGCAGATTTTTCAAAGATCGGAGAATCCACAGAAGGCAACATATGTATCAGCCGAGTTATTCATCAGACATATATCAATGTTGACGCCAAAGGCACAAAGGCAGGTGCAGCAACAGTTGTTGAAATGAAGAATTACTCTGCATCAATGCCTTTAGAACCTCCTAAAGAAGTTTTTCTTGAAAGACCATTTGTGTATATGCTTATAGACACCGAAACAAATATTCCTTTCTTTAT
>JAZPXS010000257.1:0-28765 GCA_045543775.1 Clostridia bacterium | reverse complement strand
GCTCTATTTCACTTTTATATCGCTGGGCAAGACATCCTGTTACAACAAGAAGCTCGCATTTGCCCTGCTTGTACTGCGCCATTTCGAGTATTGCGTTTATAGACTCCTCTTTTGCACTGTCTATAAATGCACAGGTATTTACCACAAGTACATCCGCCTCGGATACATCTGCCGTTATCTCGTAGCCGCTGTCTGTGAGAACTCCCAGCATTGTTTCCGTATCCGTAAGGTTTTTGGCACAGCCCAAGGAGACAAAGCCAACCTTTTTAGTCATTATATCAATCCTTTTTTAAGTATAAATTTATACCCTTTTCCACTTCCTGAAACTCAAATCCTCTGGAAACAAAGTATCGCATAATCTTCTGCTTTACCTTGAAATCCTCTGCATCCTCTCCGGAATATTTGCAGGAAATCACCCTGCAGATATCCTCCTCGTCGGGGAGGGATATTTCACAGAGGGCATCTTCGAAAGTGTTTGTATCTATGCCGTTTTGTTTAAGCTCATATTCCGCTTTTTTTCTGCCCCACACCTTTTCCCGACAGCTTTCCAGAAAAAGAAGAGTGTATGCATAGTCATCAATATACCCAAGCTCTTTAAGGTCGTCAATGAGAACATCAATAACTATATCATCGTAGCCTTTTTTGACAAGCTCGTCATAAAGCATCTTTTCGCTTAGGCTCTTTCTTGACAATATAGCCAGAGCCTTTTCCCTTGATTTGGAAAGCTGAGATTCAAAAAGCAGGTTTTTGAGCTCTTTGTCATCAATTTCCCTGCCGGGTTTGATGCCGAGAAGAACTGCATCCGCTAAATCCAACGAAAGAACATACTTTCCGTCAAGATACACATTTGCTCTGTCTTTGTTATTTTTCTGAACGGAAACCTCTGTTATTTTCATTGTTCAGCTTCCGCATTTCTGGCACTGATTCGTGCGGCACGCTCTGCGGCAAGACGTTCTTTCTCTGCCTTTTCCTCATTTACCTTTGCCATAATCTTTCCGTATATTTCGTCGGTAATTTCAGGATGGTCTTTCAAAAATTCCTTGACTCTGTCTCTGCCCTGACCTATTCTCTCGCCCTCGTAGGAATACCAGGAACCGCCCTTCTGGATAACATCCATTTCGGCAGCGATATCTATGATGCTTCCCTCACGGGAGATACCTTCGCCGAACATAATGTCAAATTCCGCTTCCTTAAAGGGGGGAGCAACCTTATTCTTAACTACCTTTGCACGGGTTCTGTTACCGATTACCGCAGAGCCGTCCTTGATTGCCTCTATTCTTCTTATGTCGATACGAACGGAGGAATAGAATTTTAGTGCACGTCCTCCTGTGGTAACCTCGGGATTTCCGTACATTACGCCAACCTTTTCACGAAGCTGGTTTATAAATATTGCTACTGTGTTGGATTTATTAATGATACTTGTAAGCTTTCTCAGAGCCTGGGACATAAGTCTTGCGTGAAGTCCCACATGGGAGTCACCCATAATGCCTGCAATTTCCGCCTTCGGTACAAGTGCCGCAACAGAGTCCACTACGATTACATCTATGGCACCGCTTCGTGCAAGAGCCTCTGCAATTTCCAGTGCCTGCTCACCTGTGTCGGGCTGGGAAACTATGAGTCTGTCTATATCCACACCGAGCTTCTGTGCATATATGGGGTCCAGTGCATGCTCCGCATCGATAAATGCCGCCTCACCGCCGTGACGCTGTGCCTCGGCAATTACATGGAGGGCAACTGTTGTTTTACCGGAGGATTCCGGTCCGTATATCTCGGTAATTCTGCCTCTGGGAAGTCCCCCTGCTCCGAGAGCAATATCAAGGCTCAATGCTCCTGTGGATATGGTTTCTATCTGCTTTACGGGAGCATTGCCCAAACGCATAATGGAACCCTCACCAAATGTTTTTTCTATCTGGGCAAGTGCCGCATCTATTGCTTCGGCTTTGCCGCCTGTTTCCGTACTTGCTTTGATTGTCATTTTTTCCTTTGCCATTTCTATCACCTCATAATTTATAAGCACTTATAGAATGCATCAACTACACTGTCACCCGTTACCGAATATCTTCTGGGATTCTCCACTGTCATATAGGGCTTGGAGTGAATATTGGGAATCTGTCCCCTCTCCACAAGGTCTATTGTGAACTTTACGGGTGCAGATATCTTGTAGGGCTTCATATTGCCTATGTTTTCTATTGCCTGTTTGGTTTTCTCTCTTATTTCCGCTTCTGCCTTTGCAGGAGGATAGAGCACTGCGGTATTGCATGCAACACACTCTTTTACCACGGCAGTAACAACTCCCGGAAGAATCTCTTGTGCTTCCTTTGCAACCGCATCGTCACCGGAAACCATAATCACGGGGATATCCATATCTCCGAGTATTCCGGCATCTATCATAACTTCCCCTGCTCTTACTCCGTTTACATAGCAATTCTGCCACTGACCGCTCATTATTGTGTGTTCAAGAATTCCCTTTTCCCCTGCCATTGCGTGATAGCCGAGAAGAATTACACCGTCACACTCTTTTACGTGATGAGAGAAACGGTCAGAATTTTCGTTACCGCACACAACATAGTCTATGGCAGGAGAAACCTTGTCCCATATAAGGCTTTTTCCCATGCCGTGACAGTCGTGAAAATACACTGTTTCCACTCCTGCCTCCTTGAGTGCTTCTGCACAGATATTGGCTTCTCTTGTGAGAAGATTTCTACCCTCGTTGTATCGGTCTCCCGCAGCCATAACCTGCTCTTTCAGATAGACACCGCTTATTCCCTCTATATCTGCCATAATATATATTTTCATTTTCCTATTCTCCTTTTTCAAGAGTATCGCAAACCAATTGAAGTGCTTTTTTTACGGTTGACCTCCGTACCTCGTCTCTGGAACCGGAAAATACATTTTTGTACACATAGGTGTTATCCTTTGTGGCTATGCCTATATACACAAGTCCAACAGGCTTTTCACTGCTTCCGCCGCCGGGACCTGCAATACCCGTTACTGCTACCGAAATATCGGCATCCGACATTCTGAGTGCTCCGAGTGCCATCTCTCCAGCAGTTTCCTCGCTTACTGCACCGTAGGTTTCCAGAGTGTCGTGGGATACACCAAGGAGCTTTTCCTTTGCTTCGTTGGCGTAGGTAACAACACCGTAGCCGTAGTATTGGCTCACACCTGCAAGGGATGTGATTGCGGCACCTATCATACCGCCTGTACAGCTTTCCGCTGTTGCTATTGTTTTATTTTTTGATTTTAGTAAACCGTAAAGCTTATCTAATGCTTTCTGCAATTTATCACACCTCTAAAACTTCTGTTCCCTCAACTGCTTCATCTACCATCTTCTCCCAATCCAGAAGATTCTGGGAAAGAATTACCTTTTCTATCTTTGGCTTTGTTGACGGATGCCTTGGAGTAAATACCGTACAGCAATCCTCATAGGGAAGAATTGATGTTTCAAAGGTATCTATCCTTCTTGATATTTCCACTATTTCTTCCTTATCCATACCGATAAGAGGTCTGAATACGGGCATTGTAACTGCATCGTCGGTTACTGCAAGTGCCGCCATGGTTTGACTCGCCACCTGACCTATGCTCTCTCCTGTGATAAGTGCGGAGCAGTGTCTCTTTTCCGCTATCTTCTGAGAAATCTGCATCATAAATCTGCGCATAACGAGAGTGAGATGCTCCTCGGGACATTTATCTCTTATTGCAAGCTGAATGTCCGTAAAGGGAACAATGTGGACCTTAAGTCCGCCCATATATTCTCCGATAATCTTTGCCAGAGACATAACCTTGTCCTTGGCTCTTTCGCTGGTGTATGGATAGCTGAAGAAGTGTATTGCCTCAATCTGAACACCTCTTTTGCCTATCATATAACCTGCAACGGGAGAATCTATACCGCCGGAAAGAAGAAGCATTGCTCTTCCGTTGGTGCCGGTGGGCATACCGCCGATTCCCTTTTCCCTGCCGGTGTGAACATAGCAGAAATTTTCTCTCATTTCCACGTGAACAGTAACCTCGGGGTTCTTTACATCCACCTTGAGGTTGTGGTATTTTGCAAGAATTCTTCCGCCGATTTCCGCACATATCTCGGGAGATTTCAAGGGGAATTTTTTGTCAGCACGCTTTGCCTCTACCTTGAATGTGGATTTTGATTTCAGGATGCCGTCAAAGCTTTCCTTAATTTCATCAAAAGCGGCATCTATGGTCTTTTCCGCCTTGTATGCCACAACAATAGACACAATACCGAAAACCTTTTTGAGCTTTGCAACAATGACATCTGCCTGGTCATCACTTACCATAGGTTCGATGTATATGGTTGCCTGAGCTCTTGTTATATTAACCTCGCCTGCCTCTTTGATTGCGGCTCTGATGTTTCTGACTAGTGCATCCTCAAAAACAGGACGGTTGTAGCCTTTTAGTATAATTTCGCCATATCTGACGAGAACAATTTTTTTCAATTCTAAAGTCCCCTATCTCATAATTTTTCTAAGGAGTTCAACTTCCTTTTTGAGTGTATTAACCGTATAATCGATTTCCTCCTGAGTATTAAATTCACTCAGACTTATTCTTATGGCGGAGTCAATTACATTATCCTTTATGCCCATAGATTTCAGCACATAGCTTAGCTTCTTTTTTGAGTTACATGCTGAGCCGGTGGAAACATATATGCCCTTTGTTTCCAGAACGTGCAAAAGCACCTCGGATTTGAGCCCCGGAAAAGAAACATTAAGTATGCAGTATATACTGTCCTCCGGAGAATTTACAACTACATTGTCTATCTGTGATATGAGCTTTTCCGTAAGGGAAGTTTTAAGAGAGCGTATATGCTCTATTGAAGCATCCATACCATCAAACTTGATTTGTGCCGCTTTGTGAAAGCCTGCAATTCCTGCAACATTTTCCGTACCGGAACGAAGTCCTGCCTCCTGTTTTCCGCCGTGAATACGGGGTGTGAGACGAACTCCTTTTCTTACATAAAGGGCGCCAACGCCGTTTGGCCCGTGTATCTTGTGAGAGGATATACTAAGAAGGTCAATACCCATCTTTTCGGGATTTATGGGTATTTTACCGTAGGACTGCACAGCATCTACATGGAAAAAGCAATCCCTGTGATTTACTGCGGCTCCGATTTTCTCAATGGGCATTACGGCTCCTGTCTCGCTGTTTACGTGCATTATGCTCACAAGAATGGTCTTGTCATCTATGTGGGATATTACATCATCTGCATCCACTATACCGTTTTTGTCAACATCGGCATAATAGACCTCAAACCCCATACCCTCCATATAACGCATAGATTCAAGCACTGCCATATGTTCGGTTTTCTGTGTTATTATTTTGTTACCGTTTTTTTTGTATGTTTCGGCAATGCCGATTACGGCAAGGTTATCGCTTTCCGTTCCGCCTCCGGTAAAGACAATTTCTCCCGGAGTGCAGGAAAGAGTACCTGCTATATACGACCTCGCCTCATTTATTCTGTCTTCCGCCTTTTTGCCAAGAGAATGCAGTGAGGACGGATTTGCATATACATCCGTAAGTACAGATGCCATCTCATCCACAACCTCGGTATACGGTCTGGTTGTGGCACTGTTATCAAGATATACTTCCATAAAAAACTGCTCCATATATATTATATATTAGATATTACTATAAAAGAGGAAAATTTTCAAGTGGGTAAACGGATTTTTATTTCCTTTTGCCGACAAATGCAAAGCAGGCGGGTATCGCCTCAAAGGTCATCTCCGTACCAAAGTGTATCTCCCCGTCTATACAAACCTTAAGCTGCCCTTTCAGGGATTTTACAGAAATCTTTCTGCAAAATCCTGCAGTAAGAAGTTTTTCTATCCCCTTTTTACTGACAAAAGTGCCGTTTTTGTATGATGGCAAGAGGGAAATAAACTTCCGTCTGGTGACATTTTTAATTATATTTACATTGATAAGTCCGTCTGTTACAGAAGCATACGGATTACTCCTGAAGCCTCCTCCGCAAAAGCATCCGTTGGCAAAGGTGGCAAGAAGAAGCCTTCCCCTGTGAAGATTACCATCCGCATCAATACTCACATCTGCACCTTTTTTCCTTATAAGCATCACAAGAACCGACAGCACATAGGCAAGAGTTCCCGAAATAAAGGGTTTTGTCTTCATACGGGAACACAAATCCGCGGCATTACAGTCAAAGCCTATATTTATCATATTGGCACAGTACAAAACCTTTTTTGTATCTCCATTTATCAAAGTGCATTTTATTGCATCACAGTCTACGGTATGTCCGTCAAAAATTTCTTCTATTTCATTTTGGCAGAAGTTTCTGCAAAAATCGTTTCCTGTACCTATGGGCAAAACAGCTATAAGGCAATCTTTTCTATCTATGGAACCTGTTACCACCTCGGAAAGAGTTCCGTCTCCTCCGCAGGCAACAAAGCATAGCTCTGTAGCGTCACAAGGATAGTCACGCACAAACCTCTCTGCATCACCTACTGATTTAGTAGTATATATCTCAAAGTCCGCATTTTTGTTTCTTGCGGCAATCTCTATTTTCGATTTCAGATTGTCATTTCCTGCTTTTTTCCCCGCTGCAGGATTTATCACAAATACCGTTTTCATTTTTCTTATCCTTTTTCATATGATTTACTATTGTCTGGGCACAGATACCCGTGATAGTTCCTGTTATGCAGGACACTATGCAAAGCACTATTCCGTAGTACAATACTGAACCTGTATTAAAAAGAAAAAAAGCACAAACCGTCTGCCCGATGTTATGTGCTATGGCACCTATTACACCAAGTGCCCATATTGTTTTTCCGCGGAATAAATCCTTTAAAAGTACCGTTACAAGGTAGCACAAAACGCCCCCCGACAGACTGTACACAAGAGACATCATCTGTCCCGAAAAGATATTGCCCAGCACTATGCGGACAATGAGTATCATAAAAGCCTCCTTGTTTCCAAGAAGATATATTGCCGCAAGGGTAATGATATTTGCAAATCCTACCTTAATACCGGGTATTGGTGCAAGAGGCGGTATGTAGGATTCAATTATATGTATTATAAGTGCCATTGCGGCAAAAATCCCGCAACGGGTAAGCTGTGATGTTTTCATATTATCTCGCTCCCGAAACTGCATCAACATCCGGCTTTTTTCCGACAATTTCAACAATTATCTTGTTCGGAAGACAGATTATAGACTGTCCTGTCTTGGAAATCCTGCCCTGATGTACACAGAGCTTATCGGGACAGTTTGCATTTTCCATATATACCCCGTCATGCTCTATGCGTACCTTGTTTGTGCCAAGATTAACAATCTCATAATCCTCTACATCCGACATTCTTATTTCCTCAACAATTTGATTTCCTTTTTTGATACGGACAACAGGGTTTTGCAAATTGAAACTTCTTAGTAAAAATGCCAAAGCAAAAAAAATCCCCATTAAAATCACAACAGAAGGAATAAGTGTTTTGTTGGTAATATTAAATTTCATTTTGATTCACCAGTGTTTCTGCATATTTATATATGGTGTCCTTAAGCTCTGAGAGGCTCTCTATGGAACATACTCTCTGCCTTATTTCTGCACTTCCCTTGAGATTTTTGGTGTACCACGCCACGTGCTTTCTGGCTTCCCTCACACCGATGTACTCTCCCTTCTGGCTTACCAGCATCTCTATCTGCTCTGTGAGAACCTTCATTCTTTCCATAGCATCAGGATGGATATATTCCTCTCCCGAAAGATAGGCAAGAATCTCGGAGAAAATAAAGGGGTTGCCTCTGGCGGCTCTTCCTATCATAACTCCATCGCATCCGGTCATATCCGCCATTTTCTTTGCATCGGCACCGGAGTGTATGTCGCCGTTACCGATAACGGGAATACTTACTGAGTCCTTTACCTCTTTTATATATTGCCACATTGCATTTCCGCTGTAATACATCTGTCTTGTCCTTGGGTGAACACATATGGCATCTGCACCGTTTGCCTCCATTATGCGGGCAATTTCTCCCACATCGGCAATATCATCAAAACCGATTCGCATCTTGCAGGTAACAGGAACGGGGGATACATCCTTTACTGCACGGACAATTTTGCCTATGAGCTGAGGTGTTTTGAGAAGGGAGCTTCCGTCTCCGTTATTTGCAACCTTTGGTGCAGGGCAACCCATATTGATGTCAAGAAGCTTTGCACCGGTTGAAAGTGCTTTGGGAACACTCTCGGCCATTATCTCCGGCTCGTGGCCGAAAATCTGCACGGCAAGAGGGGCTTCGTCTGCATTTGTCAAAAGAAGCCCCATTGTTTTTTTGTCATTGTAGTGCATAGCCTTGGAGCTGACCATTTCCGAATATACAAGGCCTGCTCCGAATTTCTTGCATATAACACGAAATGGCAGGTCTGTAACCCCTGCCATAGGTGCAAGAAAAACACTGTTTTCAAGTGTAAGATTTCCTATTTTCATAAAAGTCTACTCCCTGTGATGAAGCATACTGTTGAGTTCTTCCAGGAAAGTATTTACGTCCTTAAACTCTCTGTAAACCGAAGCAAAACGAACATAAGCAATATCGTTCATATCCTTGAGCTTATCCATAACAAGCTCACCAATTTCGGTAGATGATACCTCACGGTCCAGCTTGTTGTTGAGTGTTGTCTCTATTTCTATTACTGCCTTTTCAATCTCGGTAAAGCTTACGGGAGTTTTTTCGCAAGCACGAAGAATCCCGTTCATAAGCTTCTGACGGTTGTAGACCTGACGCTTACCGTCCTTTTTGATAACAACCAAAGGAACGGATTCCACCTGCTCATAGGTGGTAAAACGTCTTTCACACTTAAGACATTCTCTTCTCCGTCTTATGGAGCTTCCGTCATCTACCGGTCTTGAATCTATTACCTTACTTTCGAGATACTCACAATAGGGGCATTTCATATGTCTATTACCTCATACTAAAATCAATCGATGGGTCTGTTTAAAAATGTGGGGATAACCACATCGTCTACATCAAATTTGGAGTTGGAACCCATAGCACCAAAGATGCCTCCGGAAGTAACCTGCTCTTCTGCAGAAGCTTTGGGTGCACTGCCCTCGAATCCTGTTGCAACGATTGTAATAACAACCTCATCACCCAGCGAAGGATCAATAGATGTACCAAAGATGATATCTGCATCGTCGGAAACAAGCTGATGTACAAGCTCGGAAGCCTGTTCGATTTCCATAAGACCTAAATCCGCACTTCCGGAAACATTGAGAACAACCTTGGTAGCACCGTCAATTGTTGTTTCGAGAAGAGGACTGTTTATTGCCATCTTAACCGCTTCCTCAGCTCTGTTTTCGCCGGTTGCACGGCCAATACCCATATGGCACACACCTGTATTTCTCATTACAGACTGGATATCTGCAAAGTCTAAGTTAATGTAACCGGGAGAAGAAATAAGGTCGGATATACCCTTAACACCCTGGCTTAACACATCATCTGCCATTTTGAAGGCTTCCTGCATGGTTGTCTTCTTGTCGCAGATTTCCAGAAGCTTGTCGTTGGGGATAACAACAAGTGCATCAACGCTGTCCTTTAAGCTGTCAACACCTTCTTCTGCCTGCTGCATTCTCTTTTTGCCTTCAAATCTGAAAGGCTTTGTAACAACACCTACGGTAAGTATTCCCATTTCCTTTGCAATAGATGCAACAACGGGAGCTGCACCGGTACCTGTACCGCCTCCCATACCTGCTGTTACAAATACCATATTTGCTTCCTGAATAGCCTGCTTGATTTCCTCACGGCTTTCTTCTGCTGCTTTCTGTCCGATTTCGGGTTTTGCACCTGCACCGAGACCTTTTGTAAGCTTTTCGCCAATCTGAATTTTGAGACCGGCTCTTGAACCGTTATCACCGTAGAGTACCTGCTTATCGGTATTTATTGCGATAAACTGAACACCTGCAAGTCCGTCATCTATCATACGGTTTACGGCATTGTTTCCGCCGCCGCCGACACCGACAACTTTCATATTGGCACCTACAACTGCACCGGCATTTTCCATGTTCATAGTTATTTCCTCCTTAAGTATTTCAGTCTTGCTTTTTCCTCTATCAATTATGTGAAATTTTATGTGTCTTAAATTAGTACAAAAAGCTATTTTCGATATATTATATCACATAAAAAAACAAATTTCCATAGGTTTTTGTAAATTTCTTAAAATTTTTTTAACATTTTTTTAACTTTTGCGTTATTTTTTTGAGAATGTGTCTTCTTACAAAGGAAACACTTGAAAAAATTCTCATAGTAAATACAATAATTACCGCATAGTAAAGATCCAGTTCTATTTTTTTGCCGATAAAAACAAATAATGCGGCAAGAAGAGAGTTTCCGAAAAAGCCCGTAACGAACACAGAAAAGCTGAATTTTCCCCGCAGTTCGGACTTGTATGCACTAAGAAGCGAATCCACACAAGAGATAATAAACACAGCAATATATGCAGTAAGATTTGGCGGAATATAGATATCAAAAGCCAGTGCAAGGCAAATTCCCAAAAGACAAAAAACCGGAATTATAATCATTTTATCACCTGCTTTCCGGCTTTTTCAGCATAGGTCCAGGATAAATTTCCGTTATATTTTTCAAGCTTTACTGATGATGATTTTGTAACATTCACCTGAATTTTATACAGCTTGAGAACATCAAGAACACCGCCTCGTATGTTCATTGCACTCTCCAGAGAATCCGCATTGCCGATAGCTTTTATCACAAAAGGTGAAGAATATCGCTTGTCATTTATCATTATTGTATTTCCTACACAACGTATACTGCTTCCGGAAACAAACCTCTCTCCGTTTACACTGACAGCCTCGGCACCTGCGGCAAAAAGCTCATTTACAACATTTCTGAGGTCTGTATCGTGCACAATTGACGACTCTGCACTCTCTCCCTGTGATGCACTCTCGCTACTGTCAGCAAGGTTTATTTCTATGCCCGGCCCCTCAACTTCGGTAAGTCCTGCAATCATCAGAGTTTTTTCAAGCTCAGACCTCAGTGCTCCGGCACCGCTGTCGCTGGATGCGGCTTCCTTTCGGTACACTTCGATGTCACTTTGAAGCTTGAGATTTTCTTTCTTTAAATTTATTATTTCCTGATTGGCATTTATAAGCTTGCCCTCTATATCCTGAATTCTCTTGGCTTCCGATATGCCAAGACTCTTGTTTTTGGTAACGCTCTTGTATTGAAGGGTTACGCAAAAAAACAGCAAAAAGCAGAGGATTGCCACAGAAATCTGCATTTTTTTATTTTGGTGCATATCAGTCACCTCCCTCGTAAATTATATCCGAAGGGTTTGAAAGATTGATTTTTCCTCCGCGGATTTCGCCAAGCTCCTCAAGAACTGTATCGAGGCATTTGAGCTTGTAATCTGTCTGTTCATTCTTTCCCATAAGAACCTCGGTTCCGTTTGTAAGAACAAGGAGAATATTATCAGCGTCGGATATGTCAGCTTTTTTCACAAATGAAGCAAGCTTATTATTGTGAAGTGCTTCCAGAAGCTCCTGCAGAATTTCTGTTTTCTCCTGCTTTTTACCCTCAATTGGCTGCGAAACCTGAGCACTTTTTACACCAAAGCCGGATATTACCATTTTTTTTGGTTTGAGCTTGGAGGATTTGGTTACCGATGTTACCTTGCCCTTATCGCTTATTCCCACATAATTTCCGGAAAAAGCAACATATGCAATTTCGTTGGATTCCGTTACCTCTATTACTACCCGTGCAGGAAACTTCTTAACTACACGGACTGTTTCTATATATCCGTTTTCTGATATGGCTTTTTCTGCTTTTCCGGAATTCATTCTGAAAACATTTTCGGTTTGTTTAATTCCGGATATCTTTATTATTTCCTTATCGCTTACGATACTGTTACCGGTGACTTCTATATGGGAAATATTAAAAAGAGGTGTGAAAAGGCAGGCTGTCACAAGAATGGCAACCGCAAAAAAACCGATAATATGCTTTCCTCTTTTTATTTTTTTTGAAACTGCGGATTTTCTTCTACTGTCTTTCATCCTCAACTTCTATCCTCTCTATCAAAGCACCGAGACTTTTGTATTTTTCTTCAAATCTTTCGTAGCCTCTGTCTATATAGCGTATGCACCCCAGGTTTGATACACCCTCGGCACCCATCATTGCTACTGCCAATGCCGCACCGGAACGCAGGTCGCATACCGAAGCGTCACAGGAAAAGAGCTTTTTTACTCCTCTCACAGAAGCGGTACTTCTGTATATTCTTATATCTGCTCCCATTGCAGCAAGGGAATTCGAAACACAAAATCGGTTTTCGAATATATTTTCCCGTATGAGGCTTACTCCGTCGGACACAGACAGTGCCGCAAGAAGAAGTGACTGCATATCTGTGGCAAATCCCGGGTAAGGGGCAGTGCTCACACTGATACCTCCCTTGAGCCTCCTTGGTACTGATATCCCGATGCAGGAAGGCATAAGCTCTATTTCTGCACCGCATCTTTTGAGTATATTTATGTAACTCATAATATGCTCCGGGCAAGCATCTGTTATTCTGATTTCTCCTCCTGTACAGCAGGCTGCTGAAAGATATGTGGCTGTATCTATGCGGTCAGGCATAACAGACACCCTTGCACTTCTCAGCTCCCCTGTACCCTTAACGGTGATTACTCCCGTTCCGGCACCTGTTATATGAGCACCCATAGTGTTCAGCAGGTTTTGCAAATCTTCTATTTCCGGCTCCCGTGCCGCATTTATTATTCTTGTTGTACCGGAAACTGCAGATGCAAGTATCATAATATTTTCCGTAGCACCAACAGACGGAAAACGAAGAGGAACATCGCAGGGAGTGAGATTTTCTGCTGTGCAGTTTATTTCTCCGGATGTGAGGTCAAATCTTGCCCCCATAAGACGCATAGCATCCAGATGTATATCAATGGGACGAAGTCCTATATTGCACCCTCCCGGCTGTGATACGGAAAAAGATGCACATCTTGCAAGAAGAGCACCCGTAAAAACAAAAGACGCCCGTATCCTTACCATAATATCCTCGGGTATCCGACTGTTTATCGGGCCCGAAGAATCCACGGTAAGAGTGCCTTCTTTAAATGTGACACTGCATCCTATGTGCCGGAGTATATGGCACGCATCGTGCAGATCTGATATATCGGGACAATTCTCTATTACCGTAACGGCACCGTTTACAACTGTTGCCGCCATCATTGGCAAAATGGCATTTTTTGAGCCTTGTACCTTTATCTCACCTTTGAGCCTTGAAGGACCCTCTATTCTGAAAACTTCCATACGGCACCTCCGAAATAATGTAGCCTTACATTATATGTTCGGAAATGCCTTGAAATTACTGTAATTCCTCCATTATGTCATATATCTTTCTGCAGGCATCGGTGATGCCCATCTTCTTTGCTCTTAAGGAAACCTCACGGGCATATGCATCATCCTCTGTAAGAGAAAGAAGAGCTTTTTTTAATGTGGATTTATCAAAATCCTTTTCCTCTATTGTTATTGCGGCACCTCTGTCTGACAGTGCCTTTGCATTAAAAAGCTGATGGTCATTTGTAACATTGGGTGACGGTATGAGTACAGACGGCTTACCCAGAGCACAGATTTCCGCCAGGGTGATAGCTCCGGAACGGCAAATAACCACGTCTGCCGCATTCATAACCATATCCATATTGTCTATGTAGGGGGTAAGTCTTATCCTGTCCCCGGTTTTTATTCCCATTTCCTTAAATTTACCGCATATTCTTTCGTAATCTCTTTTTCCTGTAGCAAAATATATTACGGTGTCCCCAAGGGGATTGTCGGCTATATAATCTGTCATAACATCATTTATTCTCTGTGCTCCAAGGCTACCGCCAAAGCAGAGTATCATCTTGCGGTTCCCAATGCCAAGCTCTCTTGACGCTTCCTCACGGGTGTGCTTCATAACCTCGGGGCGGATAGGATTGCCGGTAAGCCTTACATCGGTATTTTCAGAAAAATATTTTTTGCTTTCTTCAAAGCTTATTGCAGTTACATCACACTTATCTGCAAGAAATTTAACTGCACTGCCCGGAAAAACATTCTGTTCGTGAACCACTGACCTTATCCCCAGTATCTTTGCGGCAATTACCGAGGAAACACACACATAACCTCCGGTACCCACAACTATATCGGGTTTGAACTTTTTCATAATCACAAGACTTTTGGCAACAGCTGCCGCCATTTTTCCTGCGGATATCATACTGGATAGGGATATCTCCTTTTTGAGGCCTTCCACATTTACATATTCTATGTCATATCCTGCCTTGGGTACAAGGGAGCTTTCGAGACCTTTTTTGGTGCCGACAAAAAGCACACGGGTATCTTTGCATATTTCTTTTGCATAATCGGCTATGGCAAGAGCAGGATTGATGTGTCCTGCAGTGCCGCCTCCGGACAGCAAAATTCTCAAATCCAACACCTCATTTTTTTACATATCTTGAAATATTAAGAAGAATTCCCATTTCTACAAGCAGTATTACAAGTGAGGTTCCGCCGTAACTGAAAAACGGCAGTGTAACACCCGTAACGGGCATAGATGAAGTTACAACGGCAATATTCATAAGTACCTGCACTGCAATTAGTGAGGTTATGCCGGTTGCAGTAAGAGCAGAAAATTCGTCAGGGGCATTTCTGGCTATCATTATGCCCTTCCATATGAGCAGGGCAAAAAGGAAAATAACAAAAATTGCTCCCAAAAATCCCAGCTCTTCGCATATTACTGCGAATATAAAATCGTTCTGAGGCTCGGGAATATAGAGGAACTTCTGTCGGCTCTGCCCAAGTCCCATACCGTAAAATCCACCGGATGCTATGGCATACAAGGACTGTACTATCTGCCAGCTGTCCCCAAGCTTATCACTGAATGGGTCAAGGAATGATGTGAGTCTTTTGCTTCGGTATTCCGAAGATACAATTAAGAAATAACCAAGAGGCACGACTGCCAATACACTGGTTACAAAATATCTTATTCTGAAGCCTGCGGCATAGAGCACAATAAAACCGCCCATAGCAACAACAACGGCACCGCTCATATGAGGCTGCATAAGTACAAGAAGAGCCACAATGCCTATTATACCAACATATCTTCCAAAGCCATCCACAAGACTGTCAACACGCTGAGGGTTGTTTGTAAGGCTTTTGGCAAGAAACATTACCAGTGTTATCTTGGCAAGCTCTGACGGCTGAAAGGAAAAGCTTCCGAAACCTATCCATCTTTTGGCACCGTTGACCTCAACACCGATAACAAATACCAGCAGAAGAAGAAGTATGCACACCGTAAACAGGAGATTTGCATATCTTTCCAGATGCTTGTAGGAAAACTTTGAAGCCATCCACATTGCCGCAACGCCAAATACTGCCCACAGGAGCTGACGCTTGAAAAAGTACATAGCATCACCGTGAACGTAGTGTGCATTGGCACTGCTGGCAGAGAAAACCATAACAAGTCCGAATGCCAGAAGCATAAATATTATAACAACGAGAGAGTAATCCACATTTCCCGTGTCTTTTGCATTCAAGCCAATATTCCACCGCCTCTGTTTCACGGTTACTCCTCCTTAAAAAATCATAAAATACGCTAATGTGCAAAGCAATACTGTCACAATCACAGCTACGGTAACAATTTTCTTTTCCGACCATCCGCACATTTCAAGATGATGGTGGAAAGGGCTCATTTTGAATACTCTTTTTCCGGTAAGCTTAAAGCTTGTTACCTGAATTATAACCGAAAGTGTCTCAAAGACATAAACACCGCCCGCTATTATAAGCATAAGGGGAATTTTGAGCAGTATTGCGGCAAAGCACACAACACCGCCAAGGTACAGCGAGCCTGTGTCTCCCATAAAAACCTTTGCCGGATGCTTGTTATACATAAGAAAGCCAATGAGTGCACAAGCATTGGCAAGGCAGAAAAGCAAAACCTCATACCTTCTCATTCTCAGTGCCACAAGAGAAAGGAAAAGGCAAACCACCAGTGTAACAGAGGACGCAAGACCGTCAACTCCGTCTGTAAGGTTGACACTGTTTGTTGTTCCTACAATTACAAACAGGACAAATGCCGCATAAAGGATAAACGGCATCTTAACCGCACCTGAAAAGGGGATTATTATCTCTGAATTTCCGATATTTAAAAATTTAATAACAAAAACGAAAGCCAGAGCACACAAAATCTGCAAGAGTGCCTTTTGTTTTTCCGTAAGTCCCAGATTTCGCTTTAATATAACCTTTATAAAATCATCAATAAATCCTATCATTGCAAATGCCACGGAAAATATGAGCAAAAGGAGTGAAAGCTTATATCTTACATATAAAAGTATTACCAAAATTACGGGAATGATGAAAATAAATCCTCCCATAGTAGGTGTTCCTGTTTTTTTCTTGTGCCAGCTTGGGCCTATCTCCCTTATTTCCTGACCAAACTTCAAACGATGGAGAATAGGTATCAGTACAGGTCCTAAAAGTGCCGATATCACAAATGCTGACAGTGAAACCGCAATAAAAGTAAAAGTAGTCAAGGTTATTCCTCCAAGCTAAGTATCTCTTGTATAACTTCCCGTTCATCAAAATGCACGGTTCCGCTGTTTAATATCTGATAGGTTTCGTGTCCCTTGCCTGCGAGAATTATCACATCGTCAGCACGGGCATTGCAGAGGGCATAGCGTATTGCTTCATATCTGTTTTCTATCACAATATGCTCTGCTCCTGTTTTTAAAACACCAACCATTATCATATCTATTATGGAAGAGGGATTTTCAGTACGGGGGTTGTCACTTGTTACAATGCAGAAATCCGCAAGTCTTCCTGCAGTTTCGCCCATTATGGCACGTTTGGTGTTGTCACGGTCTCCGCCGCATCCAAAAAGAATTACAACTCTTCCCTTGGCAAATCCCCGAGCAGTTTTCAGTATGTTTTCTATACCGTCGGGGGTATGAGCATAGTCTATCATTACCGTATAATTTCTGCTTCCGGTATCCACAACCTCTGCTCTTCCCTTTACTCCCTTTGCGGTAGAAAGGGCATCTCTTATTTTGTCAATATCCAATCCTAGAGACAAGCAGATACCCACGGCACAAAGAGCATTGTAAACCGAAAAGCCGCCGGGAATTCCGAGGAAAAATCTCTTTCCGAGCAGAGTGAATTCCACTCCCTTTTGCGTAAGGTTTACATCCTCTGCAGAAAAATCGCCATTGCCTATTCCGTAGGTTGCCATTGGGCAGCTGCAGTTTTCCGCCATTTTTATTCCGTAGGCATCATCACCGTTTATAACGGCTTTGCAGCTTTGTTCAAAAAGCTTTGCCTTGGCAAGAGCATATTCGTCCATTGTGTTATGAAAATCCAGATGGTCCTGAGTAAGATTTGTAAATGCACCAACCTCGTAACTGCATCCGTACACACGGCTAAGACAAAGTGCATGGGAGGAAACCTCCATAACGGCATAGTCCACGTTACTTTCTGCCATTTCGCTAAAAAGCTTCTGAAGTTCAAAGGAGTCGGGTGTTGTTCTGCCTGTTTCCAGCACCTTTTCGCCAATCATATTCTGATTTGTGCCTATAAGACCTGTTTTGTATCCGCAGTAATCCAGTATATGCTTTACAAGATAAGTTACCGTGGTCTTGCCGTTTGTACCGGTAACGCCTATGAGCTTAAATTTTTTTGAGGGATTTCCAAAAAACTCTGCACATATAACTGCCTCGGCTATTCTGGAATCCGCCACCTTTATCTGCAAAGCATCAATACCCTCGGTAAAGCGTGTGCACACTATGGCACGGGCACCTCTGGATACCGCATCGGCAACATACTTGTGACCGTCGGTCTTAAATCCCTCTATTGCCACAAAGAGTCCGCCCTCGGTCACCCGGGAGGAATTGTAGTAAACTCCGTTTATCTCGGGATTGCCGCTGCCACGGGTATCTATAATATCTATATTCTTTATAAGGTCATTAAGATACATATTTTTTACCTCACACAGATTTTAGTGTACATCTGAGAACTTAAATTCAACACTTACGGCAGAACCACGCTTAATTTCGCTTCCTGCCTCCGGAGACTGGGTAGCAATTACCTCTGTACCCTGTCCTGTTGCCGAAGCTCCTGTCACCTTCATATTAAGTCCGGAGTTTGTGAGTGTGGCATTTGCCTCCAATGCCGTCATACCCTTGACATTGGGTACAATAACGGTCTCCGCCTCCTGCTTCTGGGTATATATGGCAACAGTTGAACCGTCGGGAAGTGTAGAGCCGCCCTTGGGAACCTGATCCACTGCCTTGTCACCTGAGCCGAGAATATTGTACTTAAGTCCGGTTCCGTCAAATGCCTTGGCAAGCTCATTGATACCAAGTCCCACGACATTCGGAACTGTCTTATCTTTTATTATGAGATCCTCATCGGTGTACTGAGGTTCAATATTCATATATCTAAGCACTTCGTCAAATATATTTTTGAAGGTAGGTGCCGCAATAGCTCCGCCCATATGGCTCGAGCCCATAGGTTCATCGAGCATTACAAGTCCTATTATTTCCGGATCGTTTGCTGGTGCAAAGCCCACAAAGGATGCAACATACTTGCCGTTTCCTCTGGGGATTTTTTCACTTGTACCTGTTTTTCCTGCAAGTCTGTAGCCACGGATAAATGCATTTTTGGATGTTCCGTTGTCAACAACACCCTCCAGAATATCTCTTATTGTATTGGCAGTTTCTTCACTTATCGCCTGCCTTATTGTTTCCGTTTCAAATTTCTTTATTACATTGCCCTCATCATCCACTAGCTCCTTGGCAATATGGGGACGAACCATAACTCCGCCGTTTGTAATGGCGGTGTATGCAGTAATAAGCTGAAGAGGTGTTACGATAAAGCTCTGTCCGAAAGAGCTCGTTGCGATTTCAACATCATTAAAATTACTGAGTGTATGGAAGGTACCGGAAGCCTCTCCGGGCAGGTCAAATCCCGTTGGCTCGGTAAATCCGAACCGCTTGAAATACTCCATAAATTTGGTGGCACCGACTCTTGCACCAAGATTCATAAATACAGGGTTACAGGAATTTTCAAATCCCTGTGCAAAGCTCAGCGGTCCGTGTCCTCCTGTCTTCCAGCACTTTATGAAATAGTCCTCCACGTGCAGACCGCCGCTGCAGTTGAACATTTCGTCGGGACTAACTAAATCCTCCTCCAGTGCCATTGCCGCAGTAAAGGGCTTGAATGTGGAACCGGGTTCGTAGGAATCCACAACCGCCTTGTTACGCCACAGTCTGGAAAGTCTTTCGTTATAGAGCTTGTTATACTCCTCGGAATCCTCCTCCACACCCCCTGCCGTAACATACATATCCTTAAAGTCCTTGAGAATATCCTCAGGAAGCTCAAAAGGTGCATTGAGGTCATAGTCGGGATAGGTTGCCATTGCAAGAATTTCGCCTGTTTTTGCGTTTATTATAATGCAGGAAGCACCGTTTCGTACATCATACTCCTTTACCGCCTGCTTTAATTCTTCTTCTGCAAAATGCTGAATAACCTCGTCTATGGTAAGGACAAGGTTAGCACCGTTTTCCGGATTTATGTATTTTTCGTGTTCAAAGGGCATCTCTGTTCCGGAGGCACTTTTTGAACTTATCATTCTGCCCGGTACTCCCTTGAGATACTGGTCATACACCATCTCGATGCCGTCTAACCCCTGGTTGTCTGTACCTACAAAACCAATTACATGAGAAGCCAGAGACCCGTAAGGATAAGTACGCTTACTGTCCTCCACAAGATATATGCCCTTGAGCTTTGCTTTTCTTATTTTTTCTGCTGTCTGGTTGCTTATCTTTCTTGCGACAACCTCGTAGGAAGAATTTCTTGTTATCTTATCCCTTACACTGTCTACATCCATATTCAGTATATCGGCAAGGGTGCGTGCAATCTCGTCACTGTCCTTTGCCGCCTTTACCTCCGCAGGGGTGGCAGTTACCGTCTGAACCGATATGCTCTGGGCAAGTACCTTGCCGTTACGGTCTGTTATCATCCCTCTTTTGGACGAGACAACAGAATCGAGCGTCTGTTGTTGGATGGCGCTCGATTTAAGTTCAGCTCCCTTGACAAACTGCCAATATGCAAGCTTGCATATCAGTGCAATAAAAACAATAACCGCTACAAGTGTTATATATGGGGCTCTTTTTTTTACATTGTATTTTATTTCTACCATGGCAAAAATCCCTTCACTACCAAGATATTAACTTATATTACATCAAAAGCTGAAATATTCCTTGATGCTTATGAGAAATTCCTTTATTCCCCCCATCAAGGATGATGTACTGCTCTTGGGATTTACCGCTTCCGAATAACTTCCTTTCTTTACATCTATGTACACAATCTGATTGTTGTCGGGTTTTTGCATACCCAGTTTCTCGATTGCTTTCTTTTCTATAACATTAAGGTCAAGGTTTCTGTTTATTTCGATTTCCTTCTGCTTGTTTTTGTCTACTGCCAGTGCAAGCTCCTTTTCCAGAGCATCAATTTTTGTGGTGGCACGAAGAGCCATTACATTGATGTATATAAAGGCGGATGCAACAACAGACGCAATCATAACTGCAATTACTGCAATTTTGCACAGAGTTGCCTTTTCCGAGTAGGTTAAAGAGGCTTGTCCCTTATGCTTTCTTTCGCTTTTGTGAAATTGTTCTTCATACTGCTCCAGCTTGTATGCACCGGTACCGTAGTTGTAGCTGTTATTCATATGGGACACCTCCTTTTGCTTTATTTTGTTACAGTTTTTCCACTATTCTCAGCTTAGCACTTTTTGAGCGTTTGTTATTATCGTATTCTTCCTGCCCGGGAAGTATTGGTTTTCGTGTTATAACCTTGCCCCGAGGAGTCTTTCCGCAGACACATATGGGGAAATCCTTTGGGCAGGTACATCCCGTGGCATATTCATTAAATGCATTTTTTACTATTCTGTCTTCCAGAGAATGGAAGGTAATTACCGCAAGTCTGCCGCCTTTTTCAAGACTGTCAAAAAAATCATCCAAAGCTCCCTTTAAATCCCGAAGCTCGCCGTTTACCTCTATGCGTACAGCCTGAAAAACTCTTTTTGCCGGATGAGAACCCTTTTGACGGAATTTTTCCGGAATTGCGGCTTTTATAATATCGACCAGTTCAAGTGTGGTTTCTATGGGTTTATTCTGTCTTCTTTCCGCTATGATGCGGGCTATCTTGCGGGAGAACTTTTCCTCACCGTATGAGAAGAAGATTTTTGCAAGGTCCTCCTCGGAATAAGTATTTATCACATCATAAGCACTTTGCGGATCTTCCGGATTCATCCTCATATCGAGAGGTGCATCCTCCATATAGGAAAAGCCTCTTTCTCTGCAATCAAGCTGATAGGAAGAAACTCCGAGATCCAGAACTGCACCGGAGAGCTTGTCCACACCAAGAGATGAGAGTATCTCTTTTATTTCCTTATAATTACTGTGAACATATCTCACATTATTATATGAAGAAAGCCGTTTTTGGCTTGCAGCCAGCGCCTCGGTATCTCTGTCTATTCCTATGAGCATACCGCTGTCACCAAGCTTTTGTACTATCTGCTCGCTGTGACCGCCGCCGCCCATAGTGCCGTCGGCATATATCCCGTCAGGTTTTATATTAAGAGCCTCAACAGATTCGTGAAGCAACACGGATATGTGTTTAAAGTCCATTTACGCACCTCGCAACAGTCAGAAATACATCAGATGGAGATACCCACCTCGTCAAGACCTTCCGCTATTAAATCCGCATCCAGCTCGTCCATATATGTTTTCCATGTATTTGTATCCCATATTTCCACATTGTTGCCGTTGCCTATGATTGTTACATCCTTATCAATTCCGGCATACTCACGAAGTGTTGCAGGTATGAGTATTCTGCCCTGAGCATTTGCCTCACACTCAACAGCACCGGAAAGAAAAAGTCTCTTGAAGCCACGGGCATTACGGTTTGTAACAGGAAGAGAATTCAGTTTAGCATAAAACTCATTCCAGTCTTCAACACTGAATATGAGCAGGTTATGTTCTATACCCTTGGTAATATAAAATACATCACCAAGCTGTTCACGCATCCTGGAGGGGATAATAACTCTTCCCTTGGCATCAAGACTGTGCTCAAACTCGCCGCTAAACATGATATCACTTCCTTCCCTTTTGGTTTTCAAATATGACACTTGGTTACCCTTTCGTGACACTTTGTGACACTACAAATACATTCTAAACCATTTTTAACAATTTTGCAATAGTTTTTTGTGATTTTTTTTGAAATAGTGGTCAAATTCCATTATCTTAACACTATTTTGTTAATTATGTACAAAAAGCAGCCGCATTTTTGAAAAATTCGGCAATTTAACCTTTTAGTTGATTTTCTATCCGGGTTGTAGTATAATGTAGCATAGTTATAAGAAGTTGTGTTAGGAGAATCCTTTTGAAAATACTGGTAATAAGCGACACCCACGGCTTTATTGAAAATGCCGTTTCTCTCATAAAAAGAATAAACCCCGACTATACCTTTCACCTTGGGGATATGGCAGATGACTGCAAGCGTCTTGAGATGCTTTTTCCGCAGAAAATCATTGCATCCGTAAAGGGAAATAATGACTACTTTGATAAAGAATACCCTTTGGAGAGGATAGCCACTATAGGCGGCAAAAAGATATTTGCCTGTCACGGACACAAATATAATGTAAAGTCCTCGCTTCTGCCCCTGTCGTTAAAGGCAAAGGAAGCAGGTGCCGATATTGTTCTTTTCGGTCACACTCACATTCCCTATCTTGAGCAGAGCGATGGTGTTGTCATTATGAATCCCGGTTCCCGCTCAACCTACGGCATCGTAGAAATCCGAGGGGACAAAATAAACGCAAAGGTTGAAAAATATGAATAATAAACTGTGTGCCAAAGCCATTGAGGCTATAACCCAAAAGGGTATTATAGGCTCGGAGATTGTTTTTTTTGATGAGCTTACATCCACATTTGACCAAATACGGAAAATGCCTTTTTCCAACGGACTTACGGTGGTATGTGCCCACCAGACCGAGGGCTGCGGAAGATTGGGAAGAAGCTGGGAAAGCGACAGCGGCGGTGTGTACTTCACCTTTGCACTGGAGCACACCAGAAATGACTTTCCGCTTCCTTTCACCACCCTTGTATGTGCACTGGGCGTGTGCAGGGTGTTGTCCCGCTATGTGCCTTGTGCTATAAAATGGCCCAACGACATAGTTTCGGGCGGAAAGAAGCTTTGCGGAATTCTTACAAAGAACCTATATAATGAAGACAAAAAAAATATCATACTTGCAGGCATAGGCATTAATGTGAATAATTCCTTTTCCGATAACCTGCCCTATGCCGCATCCATAAAGAGCCTTACAGGTGTTACCCATAACGAAAATATTATACTTAGCGAAGTATTGCAGGAAATAGATAATATATACTTCTCCCTTTCCCACGGAGAAATCATAAAAAGCTACAGGGAGCTATGCATAAACAAAGGAAAAGAAATCACTCTTGTTTACGCTGACCGGGAAGTGAAAGGTGTATGCACCGATATACTACCCGACGGAACAATGGAAGTAACGAGCGATGGCAGAACCTTTGCCGTAAATTCCGGCGAGGTTTCCGTAAAAGGAATATACGAATAATCCTGCAGAAAGGAAAAAACAAAATGAAAACACCGATTTTTGACGGTATAAATAAACACTCAAAAAACAGAGGAATACCCTTTATCTCCCCCGGCCATAAGGGTAGAATAACCATGAGGGCAAAATCCGTAAGCCGCATTGACCTCTACGGCTACGACAATGACTCTCTTGATATGAAGGAGCTTATTGCCGAAAGCGAAGACATAATATCCGAAAAATATTCCACCTGCCGCACTATGTATCTCAGAAACGGTGCAACGGGCGGAATATATGCAATGCTTGGTACTTACACAGTACCCGGAGATAAGATAATTGTAGACAGGCAGTGCCACAGAAGTGTCGTAAACGCTATGACTGTACTGGGGCTCAGTCCCGTGTTTGTCAAGAGAAATTACAACTATCAGCTCTCTATGTCCGGCGGTGTAGATACCGACGCTCTGGAAAAGGCAATCATATCCACACCCGATGCAAAAGCGGTTGTAATAACATCCCCCAACTACTACGGGGTTGTATCCGACATCAAAACCATAGCAAGAATATGCCACTCCTACGGTAAGAAGCTTCTGGTGGACGAATCCCTTGGGGCTCACTTTGGTTTTTCCAAAAATATGCCGCAGCCATCTGCAAAGCAAGGTGCCGATGTGAGTGTGCAAAGTGCAAGCAAAACTCTTGGTTCTCTTAAGGGCGGAGCACTTCTCCACATAGCCGATCCCGACATAAACTTCCAGAGAATATGCGACCTTGTGAGGATGTACGAAACCCCATCATCCTCCCCTGCACTTTTGTGTACTCTGGAGGGTGCAGTGTACTATGCCTTTGAAAACCCCGAGCTTTTTGAAAAGCTTTACCGTGAAATTGACAAATGCCGAAAACTCATATCGGAAAACACTGCTATACAATGGCTGGGAAATGAGCTTAGCGGAAGTGACTACATCAGTGATATGGATCCGTTCCGTATTGTGCTTAATCTCTCCCGAGCAAAGATTGACGGCTACACTCTTGCAGAAAACCTGCGTAAAAAAGAGGATATAGAAGCGGAGGCTGCCACAGATAATTTTGTGATATGCTCTGTGAGTATATACAATACCGTTCACGAAATACAAAAGCTCACCCGTGCACTTATGAATATCTCCAAAAAAATAGAAGCGAAAAGCGTGCTGGTAGATAATGTAGTGGAAAATGCAGTTCCCGAAGATCTTGACATACGAATGACACCCGAAAAAGCATTCAATGCTACCGGAGAATTCCTCCCCTCGGAGCTTTGTCTTGAAAGAGTATCCAAAAGAACCATATACCGTATGCCCGACGAAGTACCGATAGTGTTCCCGGGCGAAAGGATAAAGAACTATCATATACTTGAAATTTCCAAAGTCCTTTCCTCAAAGGGAACCGTGAAAGGTCTTGGCCCCGCCAATACGGTAGAGGTTGTGTCACTGACGGAATCATACAATCTGTAAAATAAAAAGCAAGTCAACCGTGAATTTTCACAGTCGACTTGCTTTTTTTATATTTACTTGGAGGGGTGTGTGCTTTTAATTAATTTTTACCCGTGTATTGGATGCATACGCATCAATAACTACACCGTTTACAACTCTGAGAAGTATCGGACAAGCTATACCGCCATCTTCGGAATCCTCCCCGGGTTCAAAATAATCGGCTTCATACATAAAATCCGAAATTTCTATCCGGTTGTTTCTTCCCGTGGTATCAAAAGTGTACTTAAATGTATCATTTGTAATAACATAGCTCTCGCCGTTTACTGTAATAATTTCCCCTTTGGAGTTGGTTTTTCTTCTGTCATTTTCTATATATCCCAGAACAAGCTCTGTGGGTTTCTTGCGGGTTGAAAGTGCATCCTCAAGAGATGACTTGCCGCCCACAAATTCAAATCCGTTGTCAGGTGTAACCCTTGCAATGGCGATGTACTGGGTAACATTTCCCAGCTTGTCGGTATTGAACATAAACACATCACCCGGTTTAAGGTTACATTCCACACCCTGGTTTTGTGAACGCTCATTAAAGATAACTACCCCTTCTTCCTCTCCTCTGACACAGGATACTCTTGTAACCTCTTCACCGTTTTCATCTCTTGCCTGTGATACCTTTGTAACAACGGCAAAGCCTACTATCTTCTTTGGGGTTTCTTCGTCCTTTGTATCTTCTTTTTTCTCTTCTTCTTTTTCAGTATTATCTTCTTCTATTTCTGCCTTGTCATTAATATCTTCTTTAATTTCTTCTTTGTCCGGTTTATCTTCCTTATCTTCTTTGTCTGCAGGCTTCATCATATCACTGACTGCCTGCTTGGAAGCACGGTTAAGAAGTACTACTGCTTCTGCCCTTGACACCCTGTCACCGGGACGGAATGTTCCGTCGGGATAGCCGTTTATTATGCCGTTTTCCACTGCAAGTGTCACGTAGTCCTTAAGACTCGGAGATATTTTGTCCGCATCGGAAAATTTGTCCGACACAATATCCTTGTTATGTATATCCTCTGCATCTAATCCCAGCATCTTTACAAGAGCAACAGTAATATCCTCTCTTGTTGCAAACTCCTCGGGACGGAAAGACGGCAGTCCCCCAAAGGGATTGATATATCCCGTGAGAAAATCTCTGCACATTTCCACATATGCATAGGACCATCTGTCCTTGTCAACATCCGAAAAAGTCTGTGTTTTTGGTTTTTCTGCACCCTGTCCCGACATTGCAACAAGAAGCTTGCAGAATTCCTCTCTTGTAACACCGCTATCAGGTCTGAATGTGCCGTCTGTGTAGCCGTCCACTATACCCTTGCCTGCAAAGTCCTCTATCTGTTCTCTTGCCCAGTGCTTTTCATCAACATCGCTGAACATGGGTTTTCCGCTGTCTGCAAATGCAGTTGACACCAGACAAAATGACATAATAAGAGTAAACACAAAAAACAATATATTTTTTCTTGCCATATTATCCTCTCCTTCTGCTTATATTTTAAACTACCATTTATATATAGTCAAACACATACTGCAATTTGTAAGCATTATGTATGCGTTTTGAAAAATTCGAAACATTTTTGTAACATTGAAAATTCTATATTTCAAATTCCGCACCAATTGTCAGAATATCGGATATTGGTATTTCTGTTCCGTTATTCATTACAAGGATATTTTCATACTCTTTGATTTTAAGCACAGTATCCGTTACTGTGTCATACCTTCCTCCATCCTTTTTGCCGTCCGGTACAAAGTAAGTTATAGAAAAAATCTGCCCGTCATCAATATGCTCTGTGATATAGCTTAGCTTTCTGTTTACCACGTCTTTTGCATATTCGTCAAGCTCTATTCTTTTGTCGGTTAGGCGTGCTGTTTCCTTTACGGCTTCATCGTGTCCCGTCAATGCCGCAAAAGGGGCAAACTGAGCAGCACGAAGTATTTTATCCGGAAAATCCTTTTCGATTTGAGGATTCGGATACGGCATATTTAATATATCATCAAAATTTTCCATTTCTAAGCTTTATGCCCTCCAATCTGCCTGTTTCGTTCTATCGACGTTGCACCCTCCTGAAGATTTGTTCCTTTAATAATTGCATTTTTTCCGTAGCGATGCTTAATATCAATCATAGCTTCCTGTATTTTCCGTTCTTTTTTAAGGAATTCATTTTCCTTTTTCCGCTTGGTGTCAAGCTTGTTATAGTCGGTAAACAAATCAAGCTGTTCATATTGTTTTTTATCCTCAATGCTCTTTTCGGGAACAATGTCATTTGCACATATCGTAACCCGTCTTACAAGAAGATTTTTATCTGTGATTTCATCATAGAGCCTAAGTGCCGCATCTGTAATCAGCTTTGAAGATGCTGTGTGCACTTCTATATTTGCGGTTCCGTGGGCGTGCTTGGGGACTTTTCGTCCGTAGTAGTCTGTTTTTATTTCCCCTTTGTATTGGCTTTGTATTTTTGGATCTGTAAGATTTTCGATATCATAGCCTATTGTAAGCACAATCTGATTGGTGACAAGACCTTTCTCCACAAGGTCAAGGGAGAGAAGCTCCAGCATTTCCCACACGATTATTCTTGCCTTGTCAAAGTCATAGGGGCAATGCAAAACCTGCCCCACACTCATACTTTTTGAACCTGGAGTGTATGCCTTTGCCTCCGCCATGGTGCACGGCTCATATCCCCAAGCGTGGTCAACAAGCATCTTCGAATTTATTCCAAAAAGTTTTTTAAGCTTCTTTCTTCCGTGAGGAGTAAGAGAAGCTCTGGCAATATCGCCCATACAGTAGAGATAATTTTCTTCAAGCTTTTTGGCATAGCCCTTTCCTACTCTCCAGAAATCCGTGAGGGGTTTATGATTCCACAGCTCTCTGCGGTAGCTCATTTCGTCAAGCTCGGCAATACGCACTCCGTCCTTGTCGGGGGGCATCTTTTTTGCAGTTATATCCATTGCGATTTTTGCAAGATACATATTTGTGCCGATTCCTGCAGTGGCAGTAATGCCCGTCTCGGACAAAACGTCACGGATGATTGTCATAGCAAGCTCGTGGGGAGTTTTACCGTAGGCTTTGAGATAGTTTGTAATATCCATAAATACTTCGTCAATGGAATAGACAAGAATATCCTCGGGAGAAATGTATTTAAGGTAAACATCGTAAATCCTGGTGCTGTACTCCATATAATGTGCCATTCTCGGAGGGGCAACGATATACCCCACCTCCAGCGACGGATTTTCCTTTAGCTTTGCATCATCGCAGGAAGTACCGGTAAATCTTCTTTGGGGAGAGTTCCATCTTCTCTGACGGTTTACTTCATTAACTCTTTGCACCACTTCAAAAAGTCTCGCTCTGCCCGGAATACCGTAGGCTTTGAGACTTGGCGTTACCGCAAGACAGATTGTCTTTTCCGTCCGTGCATTGTCCGCTACAACAAGGTTGGTAGTGAGGGGATCTAGATTTCGTTCTATACATTCCACAGATGCATAAAAGGATTTTAAGGAAAGCCGAAATCGGCTTTCTCTGAATAATGCCGAATTATAAGTAATGCCGAGAAATTCATATATTGCCGAAGAGTTAAGGTTTTATCCTTTAATTCTTCGGCATTTCTTTTTATTATTATAACACGAAAGCTGTTATAAAACAACCCAATTATCATTATT
>JAZPXS010000256.1:0-11345 GCA_045543775.1 Clostridia bacterium | reverse complement strand
ATTTTTTCAAGTTTTTTCAAAAGTTTTTTTCTTTTTCTTCTGTGTAGTCGCTCCACGCCAGATAAGCACTGTCAAGCTGTGATTCAAGTGCTGCCTTTTCTTCGTATATTCTTGCGGCTTCCTCGAAGTCAGCACCGCAGTTCTCCAGCTTTTTATCTGCCTCCTTTATCTTATGCTCAAGTTCCGCAATAAGTTCTTCGGACGATGCAATTTTCTTTTCAAGACTTCGAAGTGCGGCATTATACCTTTTTGCAGCTTCATAATCCATAGCACCACGGCTCACATCTGATGCGGAGACCGATGTATCTCTCTGTGCTGTTGAAACTCTCTTTACATAATCATCATAGTTACCACGGTATGAAACTGTTCCCGTTGGAGTAAGCTCATATATAATATCTGCAGTTTTATTCAAAAAATACCTGTCGTGCGAAACAAAAAGCACGGTGCCCTCAAAATCCGCTATTGCACTGTCCAGTGCTTCCTTTGCCGGAAGGTCAAGATGGTTTGTGGGCTCATCCAATATGAGGACATTTGGTTTTTCCATCATTATAATAAGAAGCAGAAGTCTTGCTCTTTCGCCGCCGCTCAAATCCCCTATCTGTTTAAAAACATCCTCGTCCTTAAAAAGTACCGAGCCAAGGCGTGTGCGGATATCCACCTCATCCATAAGCGGAAAGCGGTCACTGATTTCCCCAAAAACAGTTTTGGAATCGGTAAGCTGTGCCTGCTCCTGATCGTAGTAGCTTACACTTGTGTTTCTTCCTATTTCTATATCGCCGTCAAAAAACTCGTGTTTTCCGAGAATGGTTTTGAGAAGTGTTGATTTTCCTGCACCGTTGGCACCGATTATCGCCGCCTTTTCTCCCCTTTTGACATCTATATTGATATTCTCCGCAAGGGTGGTAAGTATTCCTGACTTGGGCACACTTACAGAAACATTCTCCGCTGTTATTACATCATTGTAGGAACGATACACACTTTCGAACTTAAATCGGCAAGCTTCATTATACACGATGGGTTTTTCGCCCACATCAAGTTTGTCGAGCATCTTCTGTCGGCTTTTTGCCATTTTGGAGGTAGAAGCTCTGGTAATATTTTTTGCAACATACTCTTCCAGCTTCTTTGATTCCTCAACTCTCGCCTTGTAGTGTTTAAGCTCTATTTCCTCATTTTGTTTTTTAAGAACAAGATATTTGGAGTAGTTACCCGTATAACGCTTTATGCCGTGATGCTCTATCTCATATATAGCATCTGCAAGGCTATCCAGAAAATATCTGTCGTGGGACACTGCAATTATTATTCCCTTGTAATTTTTGAGATATGACTCAAGCCACTGCATTGTGGAAAAATCAAGATGGTTAGTTGGCTCATCCAAAAGAAGCACATCGGGATTTTCTGTAAGAAGTCTTGCCATTGCAAGCTTGGTCTTTTCCCCACCGGAAAGATTATCCACAAGCATAGCTTTGTCAAATTTATCAAGTCCCATTCCGGTAAGGACGGTTTCAATTCTTGTTTTTATTTCAAAACCACCGCGTTTTTCAAAGTATTCGCTGCGTTCTCCATAGGTTCTGAGAAGTCGGGCGTGTTCTTCCTCGTCCATATCCATAGCCATTTTCTGCTCCATTGCACGAAGCTCTGCCTCCATCGCTGTAAGGTCGCCAAATGCAGCCATCATATATTCGCCTATAGTACAATGTGCTTCCGGAGAAGCATCTTGACGCAAAAATCCCAGAGTGCAGTCCTTTGGTGTGAGTATTCTGCCGCTATCGCAGACCATATCTCCGGCAATAATTTTGAGAAGTGTGGACTTGCCTGCACCGTTGGCACCGATAAGTCCTATCTTTTCATTGTCTGAAGCTGTAAGGGACACGGAATCCAATATAACGTCCGTACCGTATGTTTTTGTAATATTTTCTACCTGTAATGCCATTTTTTCTCCTCAATCATAGCAAGGACAAAGAATATATACATTCCTTGCTCCGTATATTTTAAGAACCCGGGCACACTCATTTGCCGTGGTACCGCTGGTCAGTATATCGTCAACTACCAATACATCTTTGCCGTATACACTGTATCGGGGATGAACATCTATTGAACCCGAGGTGTAAAACTTTCTTTCAAAAAGTTTCATTTTGCTTACCTGACTTACAACTCTGCATCTGTACAAAAGGTCAGGGATATAACGTGACTCCCATATATCTGCAAGTTCCCGTGCAATAAGGTCTGTCTGGCTGTAGTCCCTGTCACGGGTTTTGGAAACGGGAACAGGACAAATAACAGCATCCTTAAGATACGGTCTCTCCTTTTCCGCCAGAGATATAATGTGGGCATATGCCTTGTAACAGTATTTTACCGATTTGAATTTATATTTAATCATTGCATCCCTTGCTGATGCCTCATAGGGAATAAATGCTATGGCTTCATCAAAGAAAAATCGGTCATCCCTGACCACCTTGGTCTTTGGAAGTGATGCACTGCATTTATCGCACAGGGCAATTTTGCCAAGGGAAGAAATGGTTTGCTGACATACCACACACTTTTTTGGGTACAAGAGGTCTGCAAGCACATCGGTAATTTTATTAAAACGGAACTTCTTCATAGTTTTTTAACCTCTTGCACAGTCCTGAATATCTCTTGTCTTCGCGGTTATTGTCTACCATCTGATGAACAATTGACTCCTTGCCCACAAGCACAACCACACTTTTTGCACGGGTTATGCCCGTGTAGAGCAAATTTCGGTTTATGAGCATATGGGGTGCATCATACATAGGAATTATTACCACGGGGAATTCACTGCCCTGACTTTTGTGTATAGTTACACAGTAGGCGTGTTCTATCTCCTCGGATATATCCTTGAAGTCATAGACAACCTTTCGGTCATCGTAGATTACCGTCATAGTTTTTAAGTCGTTTCGTATGGACTCCACTATTCCCACATCACCGTTGAACACACCGTTGCCAAGTCTGGTAGTATTGATGTTGGTCCAGGTTATGTCATAGTTATTCCGTATTTGCATAACCTTGTCTCCCTCTCGGAAAAGACGGAAACCAAAATCGTGTTCTCTCTTATCCTCCGCCGGGGGATTTAAGGCATCTCTCAAAATTTCGTTGAGGGCAAATACACCTGCCACACCCTTTTTAGACGGTGAGAGTACTTGTATATCATTTTTTGATAGTCCATATATTTTGGGAAGCTTGTCCCTGCAAAGGGAAGTGATATATTTAATTCCGTCATTGGGGTTTTGAATATCGGCAAAGAAAAAGTCGTTGTCCTTAACACCTAAAGCCGGATATACTCCGTTATTTATGTCGTGAGCATTTGTAACTATGAGACTCTCTCTTGCCTGACGGAAAATTTCTGTCAGGCGTATTACCTCTACTCTGCCGCTTTCGATAATATCTCTTAGCACATTGCCGGGACCCACGGACGGAAGCTGATTGATATCCCCTACCATAATAAGGCGGGTGCCCTTTTGTATTGCACGAAGAAGTGCCGCAGCAAGAACAATATCCACCATTGACATCTCGTCTACTATAACAACATCAGCCTCAATGGGACTGGTTTCGTTTACCATAAATTCCGTTTCTTCATCCTCGCCCCGGAAAGTTGCCTCCAGAAGACGGTGAATGGTTTTTGCCTCCAGAGAACATACCTGACTCATACGCTTGGCAGCTCTGCCCGTGGGAGCCGTAAGCACTACGGAGAGCCCCTGAGATTCCATTATGTCTATAATTGCATTTATAATAGTAGTTTTTCCTGTTCCGGGACCGCCTGTTATGACAAGCACACCGTTTTGCATAGCACTTATAACTGCGGTACGCTGAAGAGAGGCAAAGCTGATTTTGTGTTTCTTTTCCGTAATATCCAGTTGCTTTTCTATCTGCGATGCAGGATATTTGTATTTATGAGATGCAAGCTCACATATTTTATTGGCTACAAACGCCTCACACCTATGATGGGAATATATGTACACATTGCCCTCGTCCAATGCAAAAACTCCGTCAACTGCAAGAGCAGTAACCGCATCATCTGCCCTTTCTTTATCCACACCGAGAAGTGCCGATGCAGCCTCAGTGAGAACAGTTCGGGGAAGGTAAGTATGCCCAAACTGTGTATTGTATTTAAGTGTGTATATAACACCTGCCCGTATGCGGTTTATATTGTCGGGAGATATATCCACTCTGGATGCAATTCCGTCGGCGGTCTTAAAGCCTATTCCGTCTATTTCCTCACAAAGAATATAGGGGTTTGATTTTATTATATCTATTGCGGCAGAACCGAACTTTTTGTAGATAGTAGCGGCAGCTCGCACCGATATTCCGCAATCCTGCAAAAACATAACAAGAGATGTGGAACCGAGCTGTGCAAGATAGCTTTCCTGCATTTTTACCGCCTTGCTGATACTGATTCCCTTTATTTCTGCAACACGGTGAGGCTCGGTTTCCAATACAGAAAGAGTGTCCTCGCCAAATTTCTCAACAAGCTTTAGGGCGGTGGTCTTTCTTATGCCCTTGACTATGCCCGATGACAAATATCTCAGTATTGCATCCCGAGTTGCAGGCATAACCTTTTCAAACACTTCTGCCCTGAATTGTTCTCCATATGTGGGGTGGCTTGTCCATCTGCCTTTGAGACGCAAGGTCTCACCCTCGGCGACAGCATGAAAATAACCAACCGCAATAAAGTTGCCGTCGTCGTTTTCGAGTTCGAGAACTTTGTAACTGTTTTCTTCATTAGAATATATAACTGCAGCTACTTCTCCAGTGATGTTTTCGATGTTATCCACGCAATCACCCCCCATTTTATATTCAACTTATATTATAAACTATTTTAAAAAGCTATGTCAAGCCATAAAAAGGTTGACAAATAAACGGATTTGTATTATAATTTACAAGGATTGATTTTATAATTATGCAAAATTAATTTATAATTATACATAAAGGAGATGTGCTGTATGTTAAAAGTAGGCGTCCTCGGTGCAACAGGTTATGCCGGAATAGAAACTGTAAGAATCCTTCTGGGACATCCTGAGGTTGAAATTACAAGACTTGTATCCCACAGCTTTGTAGGAAAGAAGATATCCGAGGTTTATCCAAGCTTAAGACATGTATGTGAAATGGAATGCTGTGAGCTTGATGTTGACGATATAGCTGCAAACTGCGATTTGGTATTTACCGCACTGCCCCACGGTGCTTCAAAAGAGGTTATTCCTGCAATATACGAAAAGGGCATCAAAATTGTAGACCTTAGCGGTGACTTCCGCTATGATTCCAAGGAAGTTTACGAAAAGTGGTACGGTGAGCCTCATTGTGCTCCCGAAATACTGGAAAAGTCCGTGTACGGTCTTTGCGAAATACACAGGGAGAAAATAAAAACTGCAACCATCGTTGGTAATCCCGGTTGCTACACCACCTGTTCCATACTTCCTCTGTATCCCCTGCTCCACGCAGGTGTTGTACACAAGGACAACATAATAATAGATGCAAAATCCGGAGTAACAGGTGCCGGCAGAACAGAAAAGCTCCCATACAGCTTCTGCGAATGTACGGAAAACTCAAAGGCATACAAAATCGCAACTCACAGACACACATCTGAGATTGAACAGGAGCTTAGCCATGCGGCAGGTGAGGAAATTATGGTTTCCTTTACCCCACACCTTATTCCCCAGAAGAGAGGAATACTGGCTACAAGCTACGCAAACCTTAAGGAAGATATGACAGATGAGGCAATATACAAAATTCTCAGTGACTTCTACAAAGACGAGTACTTTGTGAGAGTTCTTAAACCCGGTGAGCTTCCGGAAACAAAAAATGTAGCCGGCTCTAACTTTATAGAAATCGGCTTCAAGGTAGACCACAGATTAAAGAGGGTTGTAGTTTCTTCTGCAATAGACAACCTCTTTAAGGGTGCAGCAGGTCAGGCAGTACAGAATATGAACATAATGATGGGCTTCCAGGAGAAAGCCGGAATAGCAAATTGTGCATTTTATTTATAAGGAGTAATTGAAAATGAGCGGTCTTGCACACAAGAATGATACAATAGAAACTATGATTAAAAAAGCCGATATTCTTATTGAGGCTCTGCCCTACATACGCAGACTAAACAAAAAGAAAATCGTAATAAAATACGGCGGCAATGCAATGGTAAATGAGGAACTTAAAAAATCCGTAATGGATGACATCACTCTCCTTAAGTATGTAGGACTTAATCCTATCGTAGTACACGGCGGCGGCCCCGACATATCAAATGCCCTCAAGGTGTATAATGTTGAAAGTGAATTTATAAATGGTCTTCGAGTTACCAGCAAGGAAGCTGTGGGCATTGCTCAGATGGTGCTTGTGGGCAAAACCAACAAGGACATAGTATCCAAGCTCAATCACGCAGGCGGTAAGGCAATCGGTCTCTGCGGTCTTGACGGAAATCTCATAAAGTGCAAAAAGCTCTATACCGAGGTTGACGGAGAGAAAAAGGACCTTGGCTTTGTAGGTGACATAATCGAGGTTAAAACAAAGGTTATAGACCTTCTTACCGATGACGAGTACATACCCGTTATTGCTCCGATAGGCGTTGACGATGAGGGCAACAGCTACAATATCAATGCTGATACTGTTGCAGCAAAGGTTGCAGAAGCACTCAATGCTGAGAAGCTTATGTACCTTACGGATGTAAGAGGCGTTCTTGGAAAGGACGACGAGCTTATACACAAGATTCATATAGATGAAGTGGAAAACCTCATAGAGGACGAGACCATAACCGGAGGTATGATACCCAAGGTGAGAGGCTGCAAGGAAGCTGTGGAAAACGGTGTAGGAAGAGTTCATATTATTGACGGAACAATTCTCCACTCAATTCTTCTGGAAATATTTACAGACCACGGTATAGGAACTATGATTTTTTAATATCGTTTAAAGGGGACGGTTCTCCTGTGTTAATTAAGTAACATCAACACAGAAGAACCATCCCCTTTTTGTATTGTCAAAATATCTTTATAATACCCAGTGCAGTTATGCCGAGTATAACCCCTGAAACAGATTTTATTGTGAGGGGTTCTTTGTACATTATGGCTGCCACCAATGTAGATATGATTGTTGAGCCTCCGCTTACAAATGCAAACAGTATAGCCGGACTTACGGTCTTGGTGCATATTGTAGCGAGTTGATTTATGATAAATACCGCAGTTGCAAGGAAGAATGCACATACTATAAGTTCTTTGGGCAAAAACCTAAGTTGCCGACTGTCGCTTTGGGATTTATTTCCGGGGAATATTACACTAAGTGATGATAGAAGAGCAATTATTGCAAATGAGAGAAAGGAAAATGTTGTTATGTTTCCATTGGGTACATAGGCAGTAAAAAGCTGCTGTGCCAGCATAGTCGCTCCATTTGCTAACATACTCCCTATAAGAAGAAAAAGTGTTTTTAGTTTGAATCCGCTAAAGATATTTTTTGAGTTATCTATAAGAAGATATGCGGCAACCATAAAGGCTATAATTCCAAGCCATTGCATAGCGTGTACGGGTATACCAAACAGAAAAATTCCTGCAAGCATAGGAATAATCATACCCGCCGTACCAAACATAGAACAAAGGCTGACAGTGCCTCCCTTCATAGCATAGACACTAAAGCAATTTGAAGCATAAATTGTAATTCCGGAAAAAGCGGCTATAAGTATGGTAAGTAAATCCAATTTAAATCCGTTTCCCTCAATCAGTATCAAAATAAGCCCCCAAAAGGCAGAGATTGCATTTGAAACTGTGACATATTTTGTAAGTGTACGGGGACAATCCACACTGTTGCTTGCCCGCTTGCCAAATATCGCCTGAACAACACGACACAAAAGAATAATTGCTATGAATATACTTTCCATTTTATCGCCTCCGTTAGTGATTATAAATGGTTTTTTTTATTCGGTCAATGAATTTGAAACCGAAAATTTTTCGAATTATAACCGCTTGAAAAATCGGACAGGCTTCTATATAATAATGATGAGGTGTGTTGTTATGATAACTTTGACAAGAATAGCAAAACTGGCACATGTTTCTGTATCCACCGTTTCTAAGGCGTTTGCTATGAGCAGTGAGGTCAATGATGAAACGCGGGAAGCAATATTCGATATTGCAAAACAGTATGGCTGTTTTAAAAAGTATTACAGAGCAAAATATCCTAAGCATGTTGTGGCTATAATATGTCCGGAATTCGGAAGCCGTTATTATGCGGACGGCCTTTCGGTAATTCAAAAAAAACTTTCCGAATACGGGTGTGAGATATGTGTCGCAGCGACCAACTTCTCCGGTGAATCACAAAAGGAGCTTCTGGATTATTACAACAAATACACATCGGTAGATGCAGTTATGCTTGTTGCGGCAAAAGACAATGTCGATGAAAATTTTGATTTGCCGGTTGCTGCTGTGTTTTCGCCCGATGTCACCAATGCATCGGTGATAGTGACATGTGAATACGAAGATGCTATTTGTGAAGTAATTTCCCATTTTGAGCAAAACGGTATAAAAGATATCGGATTTTTGGGCGAGACAAAAACCCGTTCGATGATAGAAGTTTTTGAAAGAGCCATGCAAAAAAATTCCCTGGAAGTTAATCGGGATTATATAAGTATTACAGACCTCAGGTTTGAGGACGGTGGATATGACGCCATGGAAAGACTTTTTGAAAAAAATGCTGTTCCTCGTGCCCTGATATGCGGATACGATTACCTTGCAATAGGAGCTATGAAGTGTATCTATGACCATGGTCTGTCCGTTCCCGAAGATATAGCTCTGGTAGGCAAGGATGAGGTGTATGAATCCTCATTCCTGATCCCGTCTCTTTCGTCTGTGGATACTCGTATAAACGAAGCGTGTGTCATAGCAACGGATGAAATTATGAAAGTTTTAAACGGTAATATAGCCAATTCAAGGATATCTCTTTGTGCCCGATTTAATAAAAGAGAATCTTCGGAAATCCAAAGAACAAAAAATGAAAATACGGTCTTATGACACACAATACTCATAATTTTACCCTTTCAGATTGCGATTTTGGAAATAAAGAAAACAAAATTTGATAGGTACAATGCACAAGATTACGTTTTTGTAATTTGTTATTACACTTTTTTTAGAACATTCCCCGACTTTATTGACTAAAGCCGGGGATTTTTGTACAATCGTATCAAATTCAATACGAAAGGAATTATGCGAATGAAAAAAATTTTGTGTGTACTTATCTGTATTGCAATAATGACGGGAACAGCGTTTTCCGCTCTGGCTTACAGTATGCCGGACTTTTTCAGTGATGTGCCGTCAAGCCACTGGGCGTACGGCGACATCTATGAATTAAAGAAATTGGGTGTGGTTTCCGGTAGCGGAAATATGGAATTTAACCCCGAGGGTAATATAACCAAGGAGGAATTTCTAAAAATGGTTATATCGGCTCTTGGTGTTACTCCTGCAAAAGCCGATCTCAACTTTATTGATGTGAAAAAAGATTCCTGGTATGAGGAATATGTAAAGACCGGTATAAGCCACGGCATCATAAACGGAAAAAATGAAAAATACTTTGGCACAGGTGAAAAAATCACCAGACAGGATGCCTGTGTAATCCTCTGCCGTGCTATGGCAACAACAGAAAACGGAATGGGGAAATGCGATTTTTCCGACGAGGGCGAAATCTCGGATTATGCCAAGGATGCAGTTAAATTTCTTGCAAGTCACTCCGTTGTATCCGGATATACCGACGGAGGATTTCATCCCAAGGATTTATGTACAAGAGCACAGAGTGCAAAAATTATAAAATCCGCCCTTGACATAGAAAAGAAATACTTTGACGGGAAACGAAAAATAGTATTTATGGGTGACAGCATTACCAATGCCGCAGAGTACCTCATATACATAAACGCTTTTCTGAAAACAAGATTCCCCAATGAAAAGGTGGAGGTTCTGTTTGCAGGAAATGATGGTGACACGGTGGGACTTATGCTCCAGAGATTTGATGACGATGTGGTGCTTCGGGGTGCTACAGATGCATTCATCCTCTTTGGTGCAAACGACATAAACCGAGGTCTCTACCCCACCGGAACCAAGGAACAGCAGGAAAAGGCGATAGACACCTCTGTTGCAAATATGGATATACTCCTTGACAAGACAAAAAAAGCCGGAGTAAAGAGAATAACCCTTCTGCTTCCCCCTGCTCTTGACGAGAGAGACTACAAGGGAGCTTCCTCAAAAAAGATGGAGGGCGTGTGCGAGGGACTTAAAAACTTGTCTCAAAAATATATTGAGCTTGCAAAAAAGCATAGAATCCGTTATATCGACCTGCTTACTCCCACACTGGAAATTCTCAGTGCAAAGAAAAACTCCGGTGAGGTGGAAATTCTGAAAATCGACAGAATTCACCCCAACAGAATAGGACACTTTGTACTGGCAAATGAGATTCTGCAGGATATGTACGGAAGCTACGGTCTTGTGGCATCTGTTACCATAGATACGAAAGAAAAAACATACCGTTGTGACAACTCGGATGTTGCCGACCTTAAAGTGAATGAAAATTCTGTAAGCTACACCTACAAACCCAAGGCTGTGCCAATGGGTATTGACACCAAGAATATAACCGAAGGTGTAAGCGGAAACGGATATACCGATGCAGAAGAAGCGTATCCCGAGTTTGTTGACTTTACCAAAAAAATGAACAGGGAAATCATCAAGGTGACAGATCTCCCTGAGGGTAGCTACAATGTTGCGTTTGATAACAAGGTAATCGGAACATTTTCTGCAGAGGAACTGCAAAAAGGCATAAATATTGCAACACTCCCCGATAATCCGGGACAAATAAAGGGAAAAGCAGTAATAGATTCCTATATGTACAACTACTGGACACAGATTAAGGTGAGAAGATGCGAAACCCGTTTTACCACCTTGCGGAAAGAAGGTCTCTACGGTGCCGACAAAGCTACAATAGCCGGATGGGTTGATGCAACATATCCCGAAGGAAATGTGCTTCGTGCTTATTGGACCAGCTTTCTAGACTTGTACGAAGATTACGATATGTACAAAGGTCAGTGGGATTATCTGGAAAGAAATGCATACAAGCTTGCAGCACCGGGAGTTTATGCTGTAAATATTACCCCATCGAAATAATATTAAAGCGACTATGGTACATAAACCGTAGTCGCTTTTGTTAAATTTGTTACTTATACATAGCTACTATTTTACTTTTTTTCGGATAAGTCTTATTACTTCCTCCGTTTTTCGGCATACATCACTAAGTATGCCGTTATTTATTACGGTGTAGTCTGCACTCTTGCGATAGTTTGATATACGCTCGGTGTAGAATTTGCGGATTTTCCCCACATCTTT
>JAZPXS010000255.1:0-2882 GCA_045543775.1 Clostridia bacterium | reverse complement strand
AACGTTATGCTGCCGCTTTGTGCCGGCAACGGTAATCTGAAGCAAACCAATGACTACGAACTCATGGACATCACCCGCCTGGGCGATGAACTGACCTACAAGATTTTCTTAGGCATCAAGATTCCATGCCTGCACTATCTGCCTCACTACACCGAAGGCGACATGCTTCTCATCGCCAACGACCGCGATGCCATGAAAGGTGAGAACACAGTTATCATGTTCCATGACAACCTTGTTATTACCAACCGCATTGTAGAAAACGGTGTAGAACATTATTACGGTCTGCGGGATGGCAAACTTCGTCCAACCGATTCCAGTCATGTACAGATTATAGGATATGTAGCAAAAATTATACGAGTATAAAGGGGGCTGTCGGGAAATAGATAGTCCAGAACAGTGGAGGCAGTGACCGGATTTGGTCACTGCCTCCACTAAATTTTTCCCTAAAAAGAGAAAAAAGATGGCTAACGACAACCATCTTTCCTCCGTTACATGTTATAATGTAACTATGCTTAAACAAGACTATTATAACGAATTTTTCGAATTAGGGCAACAAAAAATTAATTTCAGTCTGTATGAGTTGGGATTACCGTCCGACGATCCGGTCTATACCCTGAAAAAAGTGATGGAGGAGATGGATTTTTCCGGGCTTCTTGCCCGGTATTCAGATAAGGGTAGAAAAGGCTATAATCCTATCATGCTGTATGCTGTGATTCTTTATGCCAACATGTGCGGTGTCCGTTCCGTGGATAAAATCGTGGAGCTGTGCACCAGGGACCTTGCGTTTATCTGGCTTTCACAGGGAGCAAAGCCTCAGAGGGATGCTTTTTACGAATTTAAGGGAAATAAACTCACCTGCGAAATCCTTGACGACCTGCACTACCAGTTCCTGCACCTTCTGGAAAAAGAAGGTTTTATCACGCTGCAAGAACTTTTTATTGACGGGACAAAGATAGAAGCCAACGCCAACCGCTACACTTTTGTATGGCGCGGAAGCATCAACTACCATCTGGCAGGTCTTCTGGATACCATTGATGCCCTGTATAAAAAATACAATGATTTTCTTGCCGTAAACGATTATGACAGAAAATATGGTATCGGGCATGCGCAGATGTTTGTCATTGAAGGAATGGACAAGGTGCGGGAGGTTATAAAAAAGAACCGTGCAAGAAAAGTGACAAAGCATAAGAAGCTTTCCAACAACTCCCAGATAGAGATTAACGCCTGTGCCCCGATGGATATGTTAAGGCTGCAGGAAAAGCTGGTACGGATTGCAGAAGGGGAAGAAATCGTTTTTGTCACAGGAAAAGGAAAGCACAAACCGGAAATCCAGCAGCTTTACGAAGAACTGGAGGAATGTGCAGAACGGCTGTTACAGTACAAAGAATGCTTTGAAATCATGGGCAGGGACCGCAACAGCTACTCCAAAACAGATGTGGAAGCAACCTTCATGCGGATGAAGGAAGACCATATGCTGAACGGACAGTTAAAACCGGCATACAACGTCCAGATAGCCGTGGAGAATTACTTTATTATACATGCTTATGTCAGCTGTGACCGTACCGACTATAACACCCTGATTCCGGTATTGGAAAAACACAAAAAAGCATTTGGCTGTTACCCGGAAGCTGCAACTGCGGACAGCGGCTACTGCAGCGAAAAGAACCTGCTCTTTTTAAAGGAGCATGATGTCACAGCATACATAAAACTGCAGAGCCATGAGAAGCGAAAAACCAGGGCATATGGAGAAGATATCGGAAAGTACTACAACATGAAGCGTGAGACCTTTGAGGATGAGGTTTATTATGTGTGCCATGACGGACGGGAACTCCGCCATATCCGCACGGAAAAGAAACAGATGGATGGATATGAGCAGAGCATTGAGGTGTACGGCTGTGCAGACTGTAGTGAATGTCCACATAAGGCAGAATGCCTGTATAAATACAACGAAGAGAAAGATGCAGACAAGAATAAGCTGATGAAAATCAATGAACGCTGGGAAGATCTGCAGGAGGAAGCCTACTCGAATATCCTGAGCGAAAAAGGAATCCTGAACCGGCAGATCCGTTCCATCCAGACGGAAGGACACTTTGGAGACATCAAAGAAAATGAGGATTTCCGGAGATTCCACTACCGTTCTTCTGAAAAAGTGTATAAGGAATTCATGCTGTATGTCATGGGGAGAAACCTGAATAAATACCACCGTTTTCTTCATGGTGAAATCAAGAAATTTGAAGGAAAAACGGAGCAGAAAGCAGCTTAGGAAAAAGTGCGGTCCTAAAAAAGGGAACGGTTTATTTGTGTTACCCAAAAATAAGTCCCAGGCCAGAATAAAGCAGAAAAAACAACACCTGCCAGAAGATACAATGTCTTGAAAACATTGATTCCAGCAGGCGTTGTTGATTTGTAGGGTGAGTCGGTTAAATTTTTACATTAACCGACAGCCCCTTCTTTGTTATTTTCTTATTTTTTATTTCTGCACTAAATGAACAGCGAATCCGCCAAGCTCTCCCTTTAAGTAGATAGCTACCAGCTTGCCATTCTTATATTTAGCAGTTTCAGGATCAAATTCAAAGCCCTGAAGTTCCATGTGGTAAACTGCTCTGTCGATATAGTTTGTACCAATAGCAATGTGACCGTTAGCGCCAAGATAAGGAGCCTTCATAACCTCAATTGCTGTACCTGCAAATACAGAGCTGCCACCCACCTTCTTTGTGAAGCCAAATAACTTCTCGAAGGAGCCAGCAACACCATCTGCTTCATCTTCGCTGTTAGCGTTGATACCGATGTGTCTTAATTCAAAACCAAGCATAGTGTTAACTGCTTCTCTGGTAAGGTTCTTAATTGCCTCAAAATCGCCTGCTGCAACTAAATCCTTTGGA
>JAZPXS010000254.1:0-7590 GCA_045543775.1 Clostridia bacterium | reverse complement strand
GTTGCGAACCATTCTCTCCCCTGCGGAACGCACCATAAAGTTGGAGGAATTGACCTCGGCAATGGTACGCCGTCTGGAAAACATAGTCTCCACATAGCCTTTTTCCTTGGCTTCTTCTATCACACTGTCCATATATTTTTTTACGCCCCGATATTTGTCAAAATAATTCTGAATATAGTCTCTGGCTTCCTTTACGCTTATGCCCAGGTCTCCTGCCAGAGAATATTCTCCCATTCCGTACATTATGCCGAAGTTTACTGTTTTGGCATAGCTTCGCATAGTGGGAGTAACATCATCCATATCCACACCAAAAACACCGGATGCAGTGAGAGTGTGAACATCTATTCCCTTTTCAAAAGCATTGGTAAGCTCCTCATCTCCCGAAATGTGAGCCAAAACACGAAGCTCTATCTGCGAGTAATCAGCATCTATAAGAGTGCAACCATCCTTGGCAATAAACATCTTTCGTATCTCTCTGCCAAGCTCCGTTCTTACAGGAATATTCTGGAGATTGGGCTCTGTTGAACTTATTCTTCCTGTAACCGTAACGGTCTGATTGAATCGGGAATATATTCTTCCTGTCTTGTCATCTATAACAGCAAGCAGTCCGTCTCCGTAAGTGGATTTGAGTTTGGCAAGCTGACGGTATTCAAGTATTTTTCGAACAATTTCGTTGTCGTTTGCCAGCTTTTCCAGTACATCGGCATTGGTGGAATATCCGGTTTTTGTCTTTTTACCCGATTTTAGTCCCAGCTTTTCAAAAAGTATCACACCAAGCTGCTTTGGAGAATTGATATTAAACTCCTCTCCTGCAAGAGAGTATATTTCCTTTTCCAGAACATCCAGACTAACTTTAAGCTGAGAATTGAATTCCTCCAGATGCTTGCGGTCCACAAGAAATCCCTCAAGCTCCATGGATGCCAGTACCCTAACAAGAGGAAGCTCCATATTGTACAGAAGTTCACTTTGTCCGAGATTTTCTATTTCTTTTTCTTCATATTCTTTCACAAGAACCGTTGCGGTAAGGGCAGAGCTTACAAAAGATTCAAGCTCTTCAAAGGGCATATCCAACACGGATTTGTGTGACTTTCCGCTTCCGAAAGCTTCCTTTTCCTCGGGAATGTTAAGGGAGAGAAAGCTCATTGCAACTGTACTTATATCGTAGCTGTTTGCAGTGGGATTAAGTATATATGCTCCCACGCCCACATCAAAATAGTTGTCGCTTATTTCCACCCCGTATTTATGAAGAAGAACTATGTCGCTTTTTATGTCGCAGGAAACCTTGCAAACCTCATCATCTGCCATAACATCTGCAACAAGGGAAGCAAGGTACTGACCGCCGCCTCTCATAAAATAAACTTTCTTGTCTACAGCAAAGGCAACTGCACAAAGCTCTCCGTCTTCCTCAAAAAGTCTGTAACAGAAATCGCCCTTTGCACCCGAGATAATATCTCTTATATACGCTTCGTCCTCCATAAATTCTGCAGGATACATCTCTGCACTGACCTCTGAGGTATCGTCTCCAAGTTTCTTTAAAAACACGCTGAATTCCAGATTGGTATATAACTCTGCCAGACGCTTTTTGTCAGGGGGTACAACGGCGGCATCGCTTATATCAAAATCAAGAGGAACATCTGTATCTATTGTGCACAGCTTTTTACTAAGGTGTGCCATTTCCTCGCCTTCTATAAGCTTTGCACGGGCGGCAGGCTTAACTATACTGTCATCAAGATTTTTGTACAGATTTTCTATGGAGCCGAACTTCTTTATATATTCAAAGGCGGTCTTTTCGCCAATGCCCTTGACACCGGGAACATTGTCGGAGCTGTCGCCCATAAGTCCCTTTACATCTATAAACTGCAAAGGAGTGATGCCATATCTGTCCTCAAAATCGTCCGCATCAATCTCCTCGGTTGCCGTAGCACCTCCGCGGGTTACGGTAAGGAGAATTTTTGTGGTATCGGTGGCAAGCTGAAGGTCATCTTTGTCCCCTGTCAGTATATAACATTCTGTTTCATTCTTGCGGCACAGCTTACTTACGGTGCCTATGATGTCATCAGCCTCATAACCCTCTTTTTCCAGAATGGTTATGTTCATTGCACCAAGAATTTCCTTGAGGACAGGCATCTGCAGTGCAAGTTCGGGGGGCATACCCTTTCGCTGAGCTTTGTATTTGTCATACATTTTGTGACGGAATGTGGGTGCCTTAAGGTCAAAGGCAACGGCAACATATTCAGGTTCCATCTCCTCCAGGTGCTTTAGCATAATATTGAGAAAGCCGTAGATACCGTTGGTATACATACCGTCCTTTGTTGTAAGAAGCTTAATTCCGTAAAAGGCACGGTTTATTATACTGTTGCCGTCTATTATAAGAAGTTTTTCCATTTTTGTTCCCTCGCTAAATTACTTTTTGCTCCTGCAGCTTGCGGATACTATGTACTTGGGGCGTCCCTTGATTTCCTCGTAAATCCGTGCAATATAGTAGCCGATAATACCGAGGCTTATCATAATTATACTACCGATAAATATTGTGATTATAATAACTGTTGTCATTCCTTCCAGTGCTCTTCCTATGATTTTATCAATAAGTGCCCATACGCCAAAGATACAGGCGGTAATGAGCATTACCACGCCCAGTATGGTTACAATCTGCATGGGTGCTGTGGAATAAGCGGAAATGTTGGATACCGCATATTTTATAAGTCCCTTTGCAGACCATTTTGAATTGCCCTCGGTACGCTTTGCCACATCAAATTCCACTGTTGTCTTGTTGTAGCCTACCCAGTAGGAAATGGCACGGAAAAAGCCTTTTCGCTCGGGGATTGTGTTTAAAACATCAATCACCTTGCGGTCAAGAAGCTTAAAGTCCGAGGCATTTGACATATCAAATCCCATAACTGAGCTTATGAGAGAATAAAATGTCCTTGCGGCAAAACCGTATGCTTTAGTTTCCTCTCCTCTGGAGCTTTTTATTCCTTCCACGATTTCGTATCCCTGCTGCCACAGGCGGTACATCTCCACAATTTTTTGGGGAGGATGCTGAAGGTCGCAGTCTATAACAACGGCACAATCGCCCTCAGAGGCGGCAAGACCTGCGGAAATTGCCGCTTCCTTGCCGAAATTACGGGAAAAATGGATTCCGTGCACACAGCTTTGTGTTTCGGCAAGTGCTTTTATTTTCTCATATGTGGAATCGTTGGAGCCGTCGTCTACAAATATTATTTCATTTTCTATATTCTCTTCCGCCAGCAAAGAGTGTATTGTCTTATATGCTCTCTCCACAGAGAGCTCCTCGTTGTATGCAGGAATAATTACAGATAACATTCCATCACCTCAAAATAAGCTTCTCTTCAAGTTTTGCAACAGGCATCGGGCGGTAGAAATAGTAGCCCTGCATCAGGTCGCAGCCCTCGTTTTTTACAATCTCCATTTCCTCCTGTGTTTCCACACCCTCGCAAAGTGTCTTAAAACCGAGGTCCTTGGCGGTTTTTATTATTCCCCGCAGAATAACAAGTCCCGTTTCGGTAACGGAGTTTCTTACAATCTCCCTGTCTATTTTAATTATATCCACATCAAAGTGACTAAGGTCCGAAAAAGAGGTATAGCCTTTTCCGAAATCATCGAGAAAAATTTTGAAGCCCTTTGACTTGAGACTTGTAAGGTTGGATTTCATAATATCCTTTTCCTCTTTGGAAAGGTCCTTGTCTTCAAGGATTTCTATAGCAAGGGAAGAATATGCCACACCGTACTTGTCTGCTATTTCCGTTATTCTGCCCTCAAAAGAGATGTCGCAGATGGTGGCACGGGAAAAGTTTGAATTATATACATATTTTTGCCTCAGTGCCTTGTCATTGGCAATCCACTTGCAGTTTTTTTCGAATATATAATAGTCAAACTCCTCGTTGAGTCCCACTCTGTCTATGGCAGGGAGGAATTTGTGGGGCGTGAGAAGTCCGCTCTCGTCAGAATTGAGTCTGGAAAGAACCTCGGCACCTACGATATTTCCGCTTGTATCCACGATTGGCTGATATTCAAGGAAAAACCTGTTGTTATCGATTTCGTTGTGGATATTATTTTCTATTTTAATTCTTCTTTCAAATTCTTTTCCGCTTGTGCTGTCCCAGCGGCAGAGGGGAACACCCTTATTTTCTGCCATGGTACATGCCTGCTTTGCCCTGTTTACCGCCGTGATAAAGTTTACCTCGGTGGAATCGGTACAGTAGTAGCCGAACCTGACCGATGCACTGTTTACAGCACCGTTATCCCTGAAAATCTTTTCTGCCATTTCAAGACAGCTCTCTATGTGAGAGGCGGCAGCGTCACTGCCATAGGAAGCCAGAGCAACAAAGTTTTTGCTTCCGTATACACAGATTTCGGTATCCTCTCCGAGGCATGTAAGAAATGCCCCCTTAAGCTGTGTGAGGATTCGGGCAGATTTTGGCTCAGAATACAGCCTGCTTATGTTTTCCAGTGATACGGATATGTATATAATGCATCTTGTCTTTTTTTGCAATGTGGCTTTTTCAAAAATATTTTCCAGTCTGCCGATAGAGCAAAAGCCCTTTTCTTCCGCACTGTTTGCAGTTTTGACACATTTCAGCGAAAAATACAGTGCGATAAGTCCAAAGGTAATAAGACACAAAGCAAGAATTGTTATAATAACATAGGGGTATTCAAAAATGTGCATTCATTCTGTCTCCTGACATTATTTTTTTGAAAATATGGGGAACTCGTCTGTTCCGCCTGTTCGGATAAGCCCGAAGCTCTCTGCCGCTTGTGTGCATTTTTGTATATCGAGATTTGCGGTCTTCTTTCTTCTCATTATTTCCTTAACAATAAATGCAGGTGAAAAAAGAAGCATTGATGCCATGACATCTTTTTTGGAGATTCCCTGTCTCTTATACTCTGCCAGCATCTCAAAGAGAGCATAGTCAATCGTTTCCTTGGAGAATGCCTTTGTCTTGGCGTTTGCCCTCTTTAGCCACTTGGCGTAACTTTGGAAGCTCTTTGCATCGGCTTTTTCCTTGAAATACACTCCGCTTATGTAGAAGTTCTGCATTTCTTCGTCCATAACATCCAGAAGAGAGCCGTAGTGCTTATTTTGTATTTTCATAACTTCCTTATGCTGTTTTTCCAAAGTGGTGCTTGTAATCTGCTTGTCGTGAAGCCTGTATATGAGCAGGCACTCGGGAAGAATTGCCATCTTTTTGCCCTGCATAGACATCCTTATCCACAATTCGAGGTCCTCTGTACAGGTGCAGGTATCGTCATAGCCAAGCTCTCTTATTACATCCGTCCTTGCAATAACTCCCGGATGGAGAATGGGATTTGTAACAAGGAGCATTGCCCTGATTGCGTCGTTATCGCATCTTCCGCCGCAACCGCCGGAAGCATAGACACCGTTTTTGACTGTCATAAATCTGCAGGAGGAAAGCGCAACATCCCTGTTTGCCTCCATAAAATCATACTGCTTTTGTAATCTGTCGGGCAGGCAGATGTCGTCCGCATCCATTCTTGCAATATACTCTCCCTTTGCCAGTCCCAGTGCCTTGTTGAGAGATTTCTGAAGTCTCAGGTTAACCTCATTGTTATGAAGCTTTACCCTTTCGTCCCTACCGGCATATTCCATAAGGATATCGGGGGTGGAATCGGTGGAGCAGTCGTTTATTACAACTAGTTCCCAGTCACGAAAGGTCTGGGAAAGAATGCTGTCGAGAGTTTCCCTGATATAATCCTCTCCGTTATATACACTCATAATTATTGAAATCCGTGGGTTTGTACTCAAGGTGTTCACCCTTTCTTTAAAATCTTCTTGATATTCTCGCATATATTAAGAAAACAGAATGCTGTTTTGTAGTGCTTTCTTTTCATAAGTGACACGGTTATACGGCTTTTTGGAGTGATGGTGTCAAACTGTGCCTTGCATATTCTCCCGTGGTGAGAGCTATTTAGTATGTTTCTCTTTATCTCACCTGCACTTGCAAAGTGGTTGCCGTTTGCCGCTGCCGCAAGAATTGACAGACACATAAAGGCGGAATACCTGTCTGTCTGTTTTTCAAAATCCTGAGGTTTTTTGTCTTCTGCCTTACTAATTTCCCTTATTATATTATCCACAAAATATATCTGGTCTGCATTGAAGTCCTTGGATATGGAGTCTGTCCTTACTGTGTAAAGGTACTTTATCTCCTTGGATATATATGCGCTTTTTGCCTGCATATAGCAGGGAAGCACACAGCAAAGGTCCTCACCGAGAGAGATTTTTGGGTTTACGGCAAGCTGATTTGGTGTGAGAAGTTCTCTTTTTATGGCTTTGCCTGCCAGATAATATGAAATGTGATTCATATTGCTGTCCATAAGAAGTGATGGATATATATGCTTTTCTATACCGTTGCGGTCATAAAATCCCTCATCGATACAGTCTGCAGTGATGCTCACAGTGTCGGAACCCTTCACCCATCGGTATCCGAAGGAAATTATTTCGGCACCTGTTTTTTCTATAATTTCGTTAGCACAAAAAAGTGTGTCACGCACTATGGAATCGTCGGAATCCAGACTGTACACATAGTCACCCTCTGCAAGTCTTATACCTGCCTGCCTTGCACTTGCAAGACCGCCGTTTTCCTTATGGATAACCTTTACACGGCTATCCTTTTGGGCATATTCATCACAAATTGCAGGGCAACTGTCGGGAGAACCGTCATCCACAAGAATCAGTTCGAAATCCCCAAAGGTCTGATTAAGTACACTTTCTATGCAATTTTTAAGGTATTTTTCCACCTTGTATATTGGTACAATTACCGAAAAAACCATTATTTTTCCCTCAGTTCCACAAAAAGCTTAATGGCAAAATAGATTTTGAATTTAATTGCAAAGCCAAATAACGCCTGCTTGATATCCAGCTTATGTAACGGATATGAACCAAAAACCTCACGTGTGCGGTCATTGGTACATACCTCTTTGAGCCTTTGTTTAAGCTTGGCAAAGGATATGCCCTTATCCCTTGCGTGCATTATCTCCTGAGTACAGATAACACGGCAGAATGCCTGCCAGAATCTGTCTAAATATATGCGGTATTCCTCCGATTCCATATCCTTTGAATATCTTTTCTCCGCTTCCTGCAAAAACACAAGTCCCTTTTGAAAACGGTCCTTTTTGTAGGATTTTGATATGGATTCGCCGTTTCTGCAATAGTTGTAAAAGCAATCACTTATGCCTGTTGCCCTGCCGATGCAGGATATGTAATCTATCATAAAGAGAGCATCCTCGGAGAGCATCTCCCTTTCCGACTCAAAGAAAAGCTTGTTTTCTGTGATTATATCTCTTTTAAATAAATTTTTCCACACACTCATTCCGTATTTGCTGTCATCCCTGTCATCGGGTAGTGCTCCTGTTATTCCCAGACGAAGCTCCTTTAGTTCCCGGGGCGTACTAAAGTGGGTATCGGACTTAAAATATGACTTGGATATACGCTCGCCCTCACGGCTGAACATATTGCCGTCCACAAACCACACTCCGGACATTACAAGGTCGGAGTTGTATTTTTCTGCGGTTTCCCACAGAATTCTGTACATATCCCTGTCTACATAGTCA
>JAZPXS010000253.1:0-2466 GCA_045543775.1 Clostridia bacterium | reverse complement strand
AAAGCAGGGAGGACAAATGCCGTGGATTTCATATACAAACCTACAGAATACGAAATTAAGCTTATGATACTCTACACCTTAAAAGAGCTGAAAATGTCCACAACATACACAATGCTGGACTATGTAATATCCTCCTGTGCGTATGTAAACTATTTTGAACTTGAGCAATATATAACCGAGCTTATGCAAAAAGACAACATAACAACCTATGAAGCCGACGGCGAAAGCTACTATTCCATAGCTCAGGCAGGAGAGGAAACCATCGGATTTTTTGCAAATAAAATTCCCGGCAGTATAAGGCTCAAACTTCAGGAGCTTATAGAAGATATTAATCGCAAAAACGCTCAGGGCAACGAGCTTTATGCAGACTACTTCCCTATTAATGAAAACGAATACACCGTGAAATTTTCTATGAAGGAAAATGGAGTCGTTGTGTTTGAACTGGAATTTTATGCAGGCTCAAAAGAGCGTGCCTCGCAGATATGCAGATATCTCCGAAGAGACAATGCAGATTTTTATCTTAAAATGATGGAAGTTATAAATCAGGGAGTAAGTGAGCAGATAGAACAATGAAGAAAAAAGAATTTACAAAAAGTGTAAGTATATTTATTCTGGCAGTACTCATAATTGCTGTATACAAAACCTTTGACAGCCTTGGAATCGTATTTGAACACATAGGCTCGTTTTTCAGACTTTGTGTACCTATATTCGGTGCACTTGTAATTGCGTTTATTCTCCATCCCATATGCAAAAAACTGGAGGATTTTCTGCGGAAATGCAAAAAGGATTTTCTGACAAAGCACTGCCGCGGAATAGCAATTACATCGGTATATCTTGCGACGCTGGCTGTTATGTCCGGCTTCTTTGCAGTTATACTGCCAATGATATTTAAAAGTGTTACCGAGCTTATTCAGCAGCTCCCATCCATTGCGGAAAAATTTATAAAATCCCTTTACAGCATAAATTACGGCGGTTTTTCCCTCAAGACATTTATCGATAAAATAACCATATTTGATGTTATATCCGCATTCAATCTTGATAATGTACAAAGCTTTATGCAGAGTATTGCAGGATTTTCCAAAGGTATTTTAAACGTAGTCCTGGCAATAATAATATCAATATATATTCTTTCTGACCGTGCCGGACTTCTGGGTACTGTTGATAAAGTAGCAACACTGACTATCCCCCCAAAAACCAAACCGGTTCTCAGCAAATATACAAACCGTACTTTTACCATAATGTACAGATATATTTACTGTCAGCTTCTCGATGCTCTCATAGTAACAGTAATGTCTTTTATTGTGTTATCCGTTCTCGGTGTTAAGTATGCACCTATTCTCGCACTTTTTATAGGAGTTTTTAACCTCATCCCCTACTTTGGTGCAACTATTGCATGCACGCTGTCTGCACTTCTCACCGTATTTACCGCAAGCTTATCAAAGGGTATTCTTGTAGCGGTTATACTCATAGTTCTTCAGCAGATTGATGCCAACATCATTCAACCGCGTATAGTAAGAGATAACCTTAAAGTAAAGCCTTTTTGGGTACTGTGCTCAGTACTGATAGGCGGTGGAATTCTTGGTATGGTAGGTGTGCTTCTGGCAGTTCCCATTGCCGCCCTTATCAAAACTATGTTTGAAGATTATTACGATTACCGTATGGGTAAATCAGGTGAAGAAGCACCTGCAAAAGACAGTGCTTCAGCCACCTCCGAATGATAACAAAATAATTTCCATACTTTTCCAAACTTTTTTACAAAAAAAGCCTTGACAAATACTGTCAAAGCTGATATAATCTTAAAGTCGGTTAGTGATGTACCGATTTTATGCGGGTGTAGTTCAATGGCTAGAATTCCAGCCTTCCAAGCTGGCCGTGTGGGTTCGATTCCCATCACCCGCTCCACAGTGTGCGCCAGTAGCTCAGCTGGATAGAGCATCTGCCTTCTAAGCAGAGGGTCGGGAGTTCGAGTCTCTCCTGGCGCGCCATTTTTATATCTGGTGGGTATAGTTCAGTTGGTTAGAGCGCCAGATTGTGATTCTGGAGGTCGTCGGTTCGAATCCGACTACCCACCCCACAACTTTCATACTGGGCTGTAGCCAAGTCGGTAAGGCACCAGATTTTGATTCTGGCATTTTCGCTGGTTCGAGTCCAGTCAGCCCAGCCACCCTTCGGGGCAGAGTGAGTTGACAATTCAAAATTAAATATATGGACCATTAGCTCAGTCGGCAGAGCACTTGACTTTTAATCAAGGTGTCCGGAGTTCGAATCTCCGATGGTTCACCAAAAACCGCAAATACGAACTTTGTATATTGTTAAGAATGTATTTGCGATTGAAGTGAGAAAACCTCCCATTCCGTAATGGATTGGGAGGTTTTTTCGTTTGAGTTTGTTGTAAAAAACGGCTCTTTGTCAATAGTTGGGGTCAAAATTGAATAATGGAATTTTTAATGGCGGTTGCAGCTTTTA
>JAZPXS010000252.1:0-4554 GCA_045543775.1 Clostridia bacterium | reverse complement strand
GGAACACCATAAGAGAGGATTATCTGGCATCGGATATCAGCTACAGGGAACTTAGCCGTAAGTACGGAGTGAGCTATAACAAGCTTGCTTCTCTCGCCTCATCGGAAGGGTGGTACAAAACTAAAAAGGGAAATATTCCCTCGGATTTGTCAAGAGAGGAAAGGATTCTTGCCATAAGTGACAGCCTTCTGGACAAGATAGAAAAATCCATTACCGAAATTGACCGTTGTATTGTAAAAAACAAGGAGCGCACAAAAACCGTGGAATACGATTACGATACAAAAAAGCCTTTGTCGGAAATCGTGGAGGAAAAAGAGGACATCCGTGTAATTGAGGGTATGATAGATAAGATGGGACTCAAACAGCTTGTTTCAACCCTGAAAGATATAAAGGATATACACCTCAGTATGCAGGGAGAGGAATCTATTGATGAGGAAGAGGAGGGCATTATAGTACTCAGCGAAGTAACGGAGGACAGTGAGGATGAAGAAGGAGAGGACTAAAAAAACCATATGGAAGCCCCAAAAAAAGCAGGCGGTTTTCCAGTCCCGTAATGAATACGAGGCTCTCTACGGAGGTGCGGCAGGGGGCGGTAAGTCCGATGCACTTCTTACCGAAGCACTAAGACAGGTGCATATTCCTCATTACAGAGCCTTGATACTTCGTAAGACTTACCCTCAGCTTTCGGAGCTTATAGACAGAAGCCGTGAGCTTTACAAGGCGGCATATCCAAAGGCAAGGTACAACGACAGCAAACACTTCTGGCATTTTCCGTCGGGTGCAAAAATATATTTTGGTGCCATGCAGCACACCAAGGACAGAATAAATTATCAGGGAAAAAGATATGACTTTATTGCGTTCGACGAGCTAACCCATTTTACATGGGAGGAATACTCGTATATGTTTTCCAGAAACCGTCCTTCGGGAAGCGGCACCAGATGTTATATAAGAGCTACCACCAATCCCGGCGGTATAGGTCACAGTTGGGTAAAGGAGAGGTTCATATCGTGTGCTCCGCCTCTCACCCCTGTTACCACACAGATGCAGGTGGCAGGTCCCGACGGCAAGATGATAGATATGGAAAGAAAGAGGATATTTGTGCCCTCTACCGTCTTTGACAATGAAGAGCTTCTTAAAAATGATCCCAACTATCTTGCCAACCTGTCACTGCTTCCCGAAAAGGAGAAAAGAGCACTTCTCTACGGAGATTGGGATAGCTTTGCGGGGCAGGTTTTTGCAGAGTGGAAAAACGATCCGGCTCATTATACGGACCGAAAATTTTCTCATGTAATACACCCGTTTCTCATACCCAAAACATGGAAGATATACCGTGGATTTGACTTTGGTTACTCAAGGCCTTTCGCAGTAGAGTGGATAGCTCTGGACCACGACGGGAGAGCATATGTGATAGCAGAACTCTACGGATGTACCGGAGTCCCCAATGAGGGTGTGCGTTATACTCCCGTCCAGATTGCCGAGGCAATAAAAAAGATGGAGGCACAGCATCCAAACTTAAAGGGCAGGAAAATCCGCGGAATAGCAGACCCTGCCATTTCCAAAGCGGAAACAGGTCAGAGTATAGCGGATATGTTTTCCGGTGAAGGAGTATTTTTTGACTACGGTGACAATGAGCGAATTGCAGGAAAGATGCAGTTTCACTATCGTCTTAGCTTTGATAGTGAGGGAGTACCCATGATGTATGTGTTTGAAAACTGCGTGAACTTTATAAGAACAATTCCTGCACTCATCTACGACAGTGTGAATGTGGAGGATATCGACTCTTCGGGAGAAGACCACATATACGACTGTGTACGCTATGTGCTTATGGAAAATCTTATAAACCCATCTCCTGCATCCGCTTCTGTTTTATGCAGAGATGATCCTCTTAATATGTCACAGAACTTTACAAGATTGAACAACTACAATTTCTATACAATATGAAAAAAGACTGTAAAAAAGTCTGTTTCGGAATGTCGGCAAGTGATACTTTCTGCAATATGTTTGTATAATTAATTTAGAAGTATACCATTTGCAGGGCTCGGCTGCCACGAGCAGAGGCGGCCACAAAGCAACACGAATAAGATTTATTGCTTTTCCGACAAACCGTAATTCTGACTTTTTTACGGTCTCTTTTTTTGCCTGTTTTTTGAAATGACTGCTTTTTGAGATTGACACAGGACATTTAGTGTGATACAATATTAACGCATTGCTTAAATGTCGAAAAATAAAGAAATATGGTGATATAATTGAGTCGCATCAGATTATTAAAGTGTATTACTGCATTGATTGTCAGTGCTTCCGTAATATCTTCTCAGCTTCCCATAATGTCGGGGGCGGAAGAGACCTGGGTAGGCTTTGATGATGTTTCCTACGAGGATTGGTACGGGGAGTCGGTCTACAATATGGTATGGGCAGGAGTTATCCCTGCTTCCAACGGAAAATTCTATCCCAACGCTCCGGCAGCAAAACAGGATATGCTTCTTTTCCTTTTTAATTTTGCACATATGAACAAAGAGCCTGCTGCATCATACAAGGGAGTTCCTTATACGGATGTAGATACAGAAAGTGTTTACTACAAGCCTATCTGCTGGGCATATGAAGCGGGAATACTTTGTGATTACGAAGGGCAGAAATTAAGCCCCGGAGGTCAGTTTACCAAGGAGGAATTCTGTACTGTTATTATGCGTTATCTTTCCGCTTTTGGAATAAAACCCAAAGCAGTAGGCAGTACAAAAATGTTTGAAGATTCTCTCAAAATTTCTGATTCGGCAAAGTCCTTTGTTTTTGCATCGGGACTTGCGGGCTTCATAAACGGTGATGATGAAGGAAAGTTCCACCCCAAGGCTTGTGTAACAAGAGCGGAGATGGCAAAGGTTTTCTGTAAGATGTTTATCTCGTCCCGAATCAATGTTAAGGATGGGGACAAGCTTGTAGATACCTCTTCCGGTGCCTATGACGGGTACTATGATGAATATAAAAAGAAGCTCAATCCCCATAAAGCATATGTGGAAAAGGGAAATGCGGTAAGCTTGTCATATTTTGATGATGCTGTTTTTGTCGGCGATTCAGTTTCTATGTCTCTTCAGCTTTATTGTGCAGCAAGGAAAGCACTGGGAAAAGCAAGTTTCCTCTGTGCGGGAAGTCTTAGTCCGCTAAATGCTCATTGGCCTGTTTCCGATGAGTCCGTGCACCCCATATACAAGGGTAAGAAGCTTACCGTAGAGGATGCAGTTGCTGCTACCGGTGCCCGTAAGGTGTACATAATGCTCGGGGTTAACAGCCTTGCTCTGGGATTTGATAATTGCGTAAGCGATATGGTGAGTCTTATAAATAAAATTCTTGAAAAATCACCGGAAGCGACTATTATTATTCAGTCAGTCACACCGATGACCAAGGACAGTCCGATAAAAAAATCAACATTAAATAATGATGTTATCAGACGGTATAACGCTAAATTGCTGGAGCTTGCAAATGATAACGGTTGGTATTATGTTAATGTTTCCGAGGCCGTTAAAGACAGTGAAGGCAATCTTAAAAAGAAATATTGCAGCGATCCCGACAGCATGGGTATCCATTTTACTTTTGAAGCTGATAAAGCGTGGGTAGATTATCTTCTTACCCATGCACCGCAAATAGATTAAGGGGAAAAAAGATGAAAAAAACATTTATTATAATATTGGCAGTACTTGCTCTTGCTTTTGCAGGCTGCTCCGAAAAAAGCACTGAAAAGGAAGATACTCCCATAACAGAAAACATAACCCGTGAGCAGGAAGCCACGGAGGATATTCCGGAGACTACAGAAGAAAAAGAAGAGGCACCGGAAAATCAGACCGAAGAAAAAACTGATACTAAGGAAGAAGAAAAATCCGATATAAAGGAAGAAGAAAAAAACGATACAAAGAAAGAAATTGTTGAGTCGGAAAAGGAAGTTGCTCCCGCACAGGTCAATCTTTCTGCAATAAATTCCGAAATCAAGAATACTGTTTCTGCAAGCGGAGCTATGGATCTGGATGCAGATGCAATTTCTAACCTTTACGGAATACTTCCCGGTGACATAGGTCAGGCTGCAGGCTTTGTCGTTATGGAGGGAACATTCCCTCATGAGGCCATTATGGTTGAAGCAAAGGATTCTGCTGCAGCAGAAAGAGTAGAGGCTCTCTTGAAGGAAAAACACGCAGCATTCAAGGAACAGTCCAAGGGATATGATGCGGAGAACTACGACCTGGCATCAAGGTGCAGGGTAGAGAGAAAGGGAAATCATATTTCTATGTTCCTTACACCGGATTTTGAAGCTATGAGAGCTGTATATTTAAAGTATGTAAAATAAAAAGTGTGCAAATTTTAAAAATTTAAGGCATACGGGGTTTAAGCACACGGGAGTCGAACACCATATGGTTTTAAAATGTCAAATTTGTCTGATACCGCATAAAATCTCTTGAAAATACGTCAGTATTCTCTTCGATATTTTATTTGTCTCATCCAAATTTGTCTATTTTAAAACTCTTCGACCTTAAATGCATAAAATTTAGTACAATTTTTATGCGGAGGACGAAG
>JAZPXS010000251.1:0-4748 GCA_045543775.1 Clostridia bacterium | reverse complement strand
AGAGCTTGCCTTGTTTTTAGAAAAGCGGAATCCCGATATTATAAAAATCGTAACGAGTGCAACTAACGAGAATGAAATGCTTGAAAGTATAAAAACAATACTGCTTCTTAGAAAGGAAGTTAACACACCTGTAAGTTATCATGCTAATGGAAACTTCGGCGGACTCACACGGATTGTCAATCCTGCACTTGGCGGTCAAATCGCTTTTTGCGTAGACAGGTTTTCTGAAAGCTCAACAATGGAACAGCTTGATTTAAAGACTGCAAAAACAGTTATCGAAAATATAAAGAAAATTATATAGGGGTCTTATTATAAAGTGATTTAACAAAGGTTGACAATGATAGCATAGATTCCCTTGATGTGGCTTTTGTAATTATTGCATCTATGGGGCTTGGCGGTGTCAGAAAATTAGAAGTAGAACTTGGTGAGTCTGCTATGGTTATGGGGTTAGGCTTGTTAGGAATGTTCTCCGTTCAGTTTTTAAGACTAAGTGGTGCAAATCCTCTGATTGCCGTTGACCTTAACCCTGAACGCAGAGAATTGGCTTTGAAACTTGGTGCTGATTATGCTTTAGATCCGTCAGATGAAGATTTTGTCGAAAAGGTAAAAACTATAACCAAGAGCAAGGGCGTGCGTGCAACCGTTGAGGTCACGGGTGTTTCTGCAGCTATGAAACAGGCACTTGAATGTGCTTCTTGGATGGGACGTATATCCTTGCTCGGTTGTACCCGTGTTTCCGACTGTGCAGTAGATTATTATCAGCAGGTGCACAGACCGGGTGTTAAGCTTATAGGTGCTCATAATTTTGTAAGACCAAAGGTTGAGTCATATCCACACCACTGGACACATCACGATGATTGCCGAGCAATTTTAGATATGATTGCAACTAATCGAATTGATGTGAAATCAATTGTTTCGAGAGTTGTAAAACCCGAAAAAGCTCCCGAAATTTATACAGAACTTTGTAACAATAAAGAATTCCCGATGGGAACTGTATTTGATTGGAGATAATTTATGATTAAAATAGGACAAATAGGAATTGGTCATAATCATGGACATAAAAAAATGCTAGCTGTAAAAAAATTCCCTGAATTATATGAAGTTATAGGTTATGCCGAAGAAAATGAGAGATGGATTGAAAAAAGAGGGAATATGTCGGGCTATGCAGATTTAAAAAGAATGTCAGTTGATGAACTGATAGAAAGATGCGATGCATTGCTTATTGAAACAGATGTTTGGAATTTGACCGAAATAGCACAAAAATGTGTTAATGCCGGTAAGCATATACATATGGATAAACCAGGTAGCGGTACATTAGAAGAATATAAAAAAATGCTACAAATTGCAAAGGATAAAAAGCTTATCGTTCAGGTAGCATATATGTACCGATACAATCCTGCAATACAAAAAACATTTGAACTTATAAGAGATGGTAAGCTTGGTGAAATTTATTCTATAAATGCCGAAATGAGCACATTTCACCCGAACAGTTATAAAAAATGGCTAACTAATTTCGGTGGTGGAATAATGTATATCTTAGGCTGTCATCTCATTGATTTAATTGTCTATATAATGGGCAAGCCTGATAATGTATCAACTTTTTTAAAGCATACAAATCTTGATAATATTGATTTTGCCGATAACACATTGGCGGTTATGGAATACGAAAAAGCGTTGGCGAGAGTTTTTGTTTCATCAGTTGAAGTCAACGGTTTTGGAAGAAGACAGTTTATGGTTTCGGGTAGTAAAGGAACTGTTAATATTTGTCCTTTGGAAAGACCTATTACAATGACATATTCTGATACTTCAATTGCCGATGCAACCTATGAGGATAGAAAAATCTTCTTACCCTTTGTGGATAATACTGCAAATGGTAGGTATGATGAAATGATGAAAGATTTTTATGCGTATATTGCTGGAGAAAAGGATAACCCATTCACCTATGAACACGAATATGCTGTGCAAGAGGTATTGGATGAAATAATAGGTGGGGTGAAATTTTATGGCAAAAATATTGATTAAAAATGGTCGTGTTTGGGATGGAGAAAAGTTTTTCTTTGCAGACATTTTGACTAACGATAATTTAATCGAAAAAATCGAGCCTGACATAACCGATAATGCTGATTATATTTTTGATGCGGAAGGAAAAATAGTATCTGCAGGACTTGTGGATATCCATGTGCATTTAAAAGGTATTGCCTCTGACGAATTTGGTATTCAAGCGGAAATGAGCAGCTTGCCGTTTGGTGTAACCGCAGTAAACGATGCAGGCGGTGGTTTAGGTGACAGAGCTTTACTTGACTCATTTGCTTTAAAGAATACAGTGTTTGTAGGTGCTGATATAAAAGAAAATCATGCTTTATTTTCTAATACCGAAAAGTATTTAGAAAAATATGGTGATAAGGCAATAGGTGTTAAGGTTTATTTTGATAAAACAAATCCGGGCGTTATTGATATAACACCTTTAAAAGAGGTATGTGAGTATGCAAAATCGAAAAAATTGAAGGTTATGGTTCATTGCTCCAATTCGCCCACTTCAATGACCGAAATTATTGAAACACTCTCTTCAGGAGATATATTAACACACGCATTTCACGGTGGAGAAAATTCTTGCCTTTATAATGATTTTGAAGCTTTTAGAATTGCAAAGGATAAAGGCGTTATAATAGATGCCGGATTTGCAGGACATGTTCATACAGATTTTAAAAATTTTAAAACCTCTGTAGAAGCGGGCTTTTTGCCCGCTACTATAAGTACAGATATTACTTGTTACAGTGCATATAAGCGTGGCGGGCGATATGGTTTGACAATGTGTATGAATATAGCAAAAAGTGTTGGAATTAACGAAAAAGATATATTTAGAGCAGTAACCTCAACTCCTGCGAAGGTTCTTGAAAAAGAGAACGAATGGGGAAGTATTAAAGTCGGTAGGATAGCCGATATAGCTGTTTTTGATTATACTGACGAGGGATTCGATTTAACCGATAACGCTGGCAATAGTTTGAAAAGCGATATGGGTTACAGATGTATATTAACCGTTTGTGACGGTCAAATAGTTTATAAACATTAAAGGAGATTATATTATGAGTAAAAATGTTTTGGTTTTAGGCTCAAGCGGTGCGATGGGACAGTATGTTGTGCCTTATCTTGCTGATATGGGTTATAGTGTAACGGCAGTTTCTCTTGATAATGAAAAGCCGTATAACGAACAAGTTACCTGTATTAAAGGAAACGTAAAGGATAAAGATTTTCTATGTGGGCTTCTTTCTAAAAAATTCGATGGCATTATAGATTTTATGATTTACGGCGGTCGAGAATTTAAAGATTATTATAAATTGTTTCTTGATAATACAGAACATTATATTTTTCTTTCGTCTTGCCGTGTTTATGCCAATGAAGAAACTCCAATAACTGAATGTTCACCACGTCTTCTTGATTATTCTACTGATAAGGAACTTATTTCTTCGGATAATTATTGTATTCATAAGGCAAGATCTGAAAATATACTTATGTTTTCCAATTATAGCAATTGGACAATTGTACGTCCTGCAACTACATTCTCCAAAATGCGTTATCAACTTGTAACTTTAGAAGCTGTGAACTGTGTTGGCAGAGCACAAAAAGGGAAGAAAGTAGTTTTGCCAAAGCAAGCTAAAGACATTCCGGCAACACTTTGTTGGGCTGGCGATGTATCTATGATGATTGCAAAACTTCTTTTTAATGAAGATGCAAAGCGAGAGATTTTCAATGTTTGCTCAAGTGAAGCACGTACTTGGGGAGAAATTGCGGAATATTACAATAAAATATGCGGCTTAGAGGTTGTATGGGTAGATAAAGAAGACTATCTTAAGATTTTAAGTCCCGAACTTAATCTTAATGTTCGTTGGCAACTTGAATATGCAAGAATGTTTAATCGCATTACAGATAACTCAAAGGTATTAAAATTTACAGGGATGAAGCAGGAAAAACTTACACCTTTATATGATGCACTTAAAATGATGGTTGAAGCGGTTCCTGAGGGTTATGTATTCCCCGAAACAGATATAAGTATCAGAATGGATAAATATTTGGAGGAAAATATATGAAAGCAATGCTTGTAGATAGTAATAATCTTGTGTGGTCGGATGTTGCAGACCCTGAAATCAAAGCAGATGAAGTTTTAGTTAAAATTCACGCTGCTGCACTTAATCGTGCCGATTTATTACAAAGACAGGGTAAATATCCGTCTCCTGCAGGTTGTCCTGAATGGATGGGTCTTGAAATTGCAGGTGAAATTGTAAAATTAGGTGCAAATGTTACTAATTGGAAGCTCGGCGACAAAGTTTGTGCGTTGCTTGGCGGCGGCGGTTATGCTGAATTCGTTGCTGTGAAATATGATATGCTTATGCCTATTCCGAAAGGTCTTTCAATGGAAGAAGCGGCGGCTTTGCCTGAGGCTTATGCCACATCTTATCTTAACCTTTTTATTGAAGGTCATTTGGAAGAAGGACAAACTGCATTTATTCCCGCCGGAGCAAGTGGTCTTGCGTCGGTTGCTATTCCTATGGCAAAAGCATTCGGTGCAAGGGTTATAACATCTGTTTTATCAGACGAAATTGCAGAGAAAATTAAACCTCTCGGTGCAGATGTAATTATCAATTCAGTAACGCAAGATGTTGCGGAAATATTAAAGTCAGAGGAAGAAAATGGAACTCCCGTGAATGTATCGATGGATTGTCTTTGCGGTGAAACACTTGGCAAGAGCTTAC
>JAZPXS010000250.1:0-3324 GCA_045543775.1 Clostridia bacterium | reverse complement strand
GATGGCTGCATGGATAAAAACAAACACACCCCGTTTCAAGTGAAATATAAAAAATAGTAAAAAACCGAAATTAAAAACAAAAAAACCGCATTTTGTTTTTCCGTTAATTATGATATAATTAGTATTGTATAGATTTGTTTGCAAAAAGCCGGATAAGAAAAATCATCCGGCAGAATGGAGAAAACTATGGAAAATGTAATTAAAAAGAAAAAAAGACGCGATCCAAGTAACTTGCAGTTGTGGTCACTGAGTCTTCTTCCGGCGGCCTTGGTTCTTCTTTTCAGTTATGTGCCGATGTTTGGCATAATAATAGCATTTAAGGACTACAAGTTTGCCAGAGGTATATTCGGAAGCGAATGGAACGGACTTGATAACTTCAAATATCTTCTCGGTTCAAATACCTTTTTCAGAATCACAAGAAATACTCTTGTTATGAACATCATATTTATATTTGTAGGTCTTGTGGCTGCGGTTTCTCTTGCAGTTGTGCTGTACAGACTCACCAGCAGACGTTTTACCAAGGTGTACCAGACGATACTCATTACACCAAACTTCCTCTCATGGGTTGTTGTAGCTTATATGGCGTATGCAATACTTCACCCGCAGAACGGTACCTTAAATCAGCTTCTTGGTGTTTTTGGAATCAAGCCTGTTGACTGGTACGGCGAACCGGGTGCATGGCCTTTCATACTTACGGTTGCTAATGTGTGGAAGCATGTAGGTATGAACTCGGTTATTTACTATGCGGCTCTTATGGGTATAGATGCTTCTCTCTTTGAAGCGGCAGAGGTTGACGGTGCAACTTCCCGTCAGGTTACAAGATACATACTCATTCCCTGTATCACAAGCATAATGATTATGCTCACTATCCTTAATATAGGAAGTATTTTCAGAGCTGACTTCGGTCTGTTCTTCCAGGTACCGAGAAACGTCGGTGCACTCTATGAGACCACGGATGTTATCGATACTTATATTTTCCGTTCTCTCCGTACGGCAAATACCAATCTGGGTGTTACTACTGCCGTAGGTTTCCTGCAGTCTTTTGTAGGACTTGTTATGGTTGTTACCACAAACTACATTGTAGGTAAGATAGATCCTGACAGCCAGCTATTCTAAGAAAGGAGATACAGATATGACTACTGCAAAAATTGCTAAAATTAAGAGAATGCAGATAGGAAGAAAGCTTTTTCTTGCCTTACTGTGTGCTATTGTTATATATCCCCTGTGGATGCTCATATCCGTTTCCCTTTCGTCGGAAGCTGATATTTCAAAATACGGATATCTTCTTATTCCCAAAAAAGTTGATTTTGCCGCATACAAATATGTATTTTCAAACCCAACGGCTATTATAGATGCGTACAAGGTAACATTCTTTTTCTCGGTTGTTTCTATGGCACTTTCCGTGCTTTTGCAGTCTATGATAGCATACCCTCTCTCAAAGAGAAGCTTCAAGGCAAAGAGAGGTCTCTCGTTCTACCTTTACTTTACAATGCTCTTTGGCGGCGGTATGGTACCTACATACATACTTCTTACCCGTTATCTTCACCTTGATGATACAATCTGGATATACATTCTTCCCACACTTATAAGTCCCTGGAATGTGTTTATGATGCGTACGTTCTTCTCCCAGATTCCCTATGAAATTTCCGAGTCGGTACTGGTTGACGGCGGTAATGAATATATTATATATGCAAAGTTTATACTGCCCCTTTCCAAACCTGTGCTTGCAACTATCGCTCTTCTTACCTTCCTCGGTAAATGGAATTCCTGGTCAGAATCTATGCTCTATATAAATAACCCCAAGCTCTACAGCCTGCAGTTTCTCCTGCAGGAAATTATGCAGAAGGTAGAGATGCTCCAGAACTCCAACATCGGTATGAATGTACAGCTCGATGTTTCCGATATTCCTTCGGAAACTGCCCGTATGGCAATGGCAATGGTAGTTGCCGGACCTGCACTTATTGTGTTCCCCTTCTTCCAGAAGTATTTTGTAAAGGGACTAACAGTAGGTTCCGTAAAAGGTTGATATTGCGGGGATACTGCGTACCCCCACACCCCCGCTTTTCCGCGTGAAAATATGGGGAAAGCAAAAAAATAAAAGGCAAAACTTTATCAAACGCTGCGGAGAGGGCGATTTTCGCCCTTAGTCCTCGCTAAAGGGCAAATGCATAATGGAACTGACCTATTGCATTTGCCCTTTTTTGATAGTTTTGCCTTTTATTTTTTTGCTTTCTTATTCCCATATTTTCAATGCGGAATTTACGGCAGGAGCAAGCCCCTGCCCTACAAATGGTTATTTTAAGTGTTGGTTGTTAAGGCTATCATAGGGACAGACATCCTCTACTGTCCGTAAACTTGCAAATAATTATAAAAAATTTTGTCATTCGACACAAAACGACTTTATTCCCGTTGACTTTTATGTTTGTTTATGGTACGATAATTTTGCGAACCAGCTTAATAGAAAACTCACAAGGACTGCATTTTATTATGGTAAAAATGCAGGCTCGTTTTACGCAATCTTTGTGAGTTCGTAAAAGCCGGTTCGCACCTGAGAGCTGTGCATTTTTCGTGCGTCGGCTCTAACGCCGGCGCATTTTTAATTTTATACAAAAAAGGAGAATACACAATGGAAGATTATAAGAAAATGTATTATGAATTATTTAATGAAATTACAGACATCATAGAAAAATTAAAGGAAATACAACTGAAAGCGGAAGAGAGGTATGTTGCGGCAGAAGATGAAATTGATATATAGGGGATAATTACGCGGTTTATACAAACATTTAGGGACGGGTTCCTGCATTAATTATGCAATGCAGGGAACCCGTCCCTAAATGACTTTATATCGGTAACCCGGCGGTTAATTTGCTACGATAATACGAACCAGACCGCCTGTCTCCATATCCTTGTCATAAAAAGCCGTAAGCTTGCAGCTATCGTTGTTTATGACTTCGCTTATGGGGATTATTGTATAGTTGTTATCGGAATCCCTGCGATAGACAGAGACATCATCACTTATTTTGTATGTTTTGTCCGCGGTTTTGAGGATGGTTTCCGAAACGACAGTAATTTTTTCATTTATTTCAGCAATTTCTTTCATATTCTGGATGCTTCCGGATGCCGTCCGGTCAATTTTTGCTCCTTGACCTTTCCGGACACTGTAAAGCACTCCGGAGGAAGTATGATTTGATAATTTACCCTTAATGTCAAATTCATAAATTCCCGTAAGGTTTAAGTCCATAGAGATTTTTTCCGCTTTTTTGATAATGCCGTATGAATACATATCACCCGTTACATCCATAAGAATAAGGCTTTCGACCTTGC
>JAZPXS010000249.1:0-2326 GCA_045543775.1 Clostridia bacterium | reverse complement strand
GCTCAGTTGGCTAGAGCATACGGTTCATACCCGTAGTGTCGATGGTTCAAATCCGTCTGCCGCTATTGAAACAAAAACAACCGGCGGGTGTTAATTAAAATGCCTTAGCCGGATGATATATATGGCCCGTTGGTCAAGTGGTTAAGACACCGCCCTTTCACGGCGATAACAGGGGTTCGACTCCCCTACGGGTCACTTTGGGAGCTTAGCTCAGCTGGGAGAGCATCTGCCTTACAAGCAGAGGGTCACAGGTTCGAGCCCTGTAGCTCCCACCACAAAAACTTTACTACAATTTAATATGCTGGTGTAGCTCAATTGGCAGAGCAGCTGATTTGTAATCAGCAGGTTGCGGGTTCAAGTCCCATCACCAGCTCCAGGGGAGGTTCCCGAGTGGCCAAAGGGGGCAGACTGTAAATCTGTTAGCTACGCTTTCGATGGTTCGAATCCATCTCTCCCCACCAGAAAAAACGACTTGTTTTGCAAGTCGTTTTTTCAATGAAATAAATCCTTTCAGGATTTGTGAAATGCACTTCGTGCGTGAAATATTGCTACGCAATATGAAATACGCCTGTGGCGTGTGAAAAAGGATTTATTTTATTTCACAGAAAACGATAGTTTTCTATTTCACAATTTACGAAGTAAATTATTTCATTACAGACTTTCAAAGAACCCGAATTTGCATCAAGCAAAGTCGGGTTCTTCTTAGTTATTATAAATGTGTAATACTATTTTTATCTGAAATCTGTCTTTCGATTATCCTGATGACAGATTTTAGTTCTATCAGTGCTGAATCGCAAGCGGGCTCATTTAGGAGCCTTATCGGTATGTCTGCATCATCGGGAACTAAATTTCTTGTGTATCTTGTATTCAAAAGTCCCTCTGCCTGGGGGGCATAAACCAAAATCAAGTGATACGCTTGCTCATCGGGAATTTCTGTTGCGTCAGAGAATTTATCTACATTCACAACTCCGTTTTTCAGCAAATAGTTGCATGCTGTGGGAAGCTCACCGCAAACCGCCACCCGTATGCGGTCAAATGCAGAGTTCCTCTTGTTCATCACTTATTCCTCCTCTCGGCTTTGTATCATTCTGCTTTTAATTTAGTCCATTTTTCATTGCCATCAGCCAATCTGATGTAGTCATGACCGTTGGTTGCTTCCTGAATGGCTATGTAGTACCAAGCATTTTCGTCGCTGTTATCTATCCATTTTATCATATCCTTATACAAATCCTCTTTCTTTTGGGGAGTGCGTCCGGTCATTCTGTTTATAAGAGTTATTGCCTCTGCACGTGTAATAAATTCATTTGGACGGAATGAGCCGTCTTCATATCCTTTTATCCATCCGTGTGCCGCTGCCTCTGCAATTTCATTTTCCGCCCAGTGGCCCTCTATATCGGAAAACTGTGTTGTGATTTCAAAATCGGAATTATCAAATCTTGCACAGATTGCCGCAAATTCACCTCTTGTGATATACGCATCGGGCCTAAACAAATCCGTTGTTATACCTTTTACTATTTCAAGCTTTTTCAAAGTAGAAACAGATGTGTTATACCATGCATTTCGGTCTGTATCGGTGAAGCTGTTTTCGTGGGATAAATTTTTGTCCCTTATGCCATCTTCCAGTAATCTGAAGAATACCTCGGCAGTTTCCGCTCTGGTGATATAGTTATCAGGTCTGACTGTATTATCACCGTAGCCCTTAATATATGCAAAGTGTTCCTTGGTATTGAGGGCACCGGATGTATTTGTTTGTCTCCATTTTGCATAAAGAGTAAAGCCTTTTTTTATTCTTGTGCTAAAATCATATGGTATTTCCAACTCTTCGTCAATGTACCAGCCTTCAAATATATATCCGTCTTTTGTGGGATCTTCGGGCTTTTTCAACTTTGAATTGTAGGCAACCTTCTTCTTGGTTGATTCACTTTCGTCATCTGTTTTGAACTCTATTGTGAAGTAAGCAGTTCCGCCTCCACTGCCGCTGACGGTGCCGGTGTTTTGCTTCTTCTCCCATTTTGCATAAAGGGTAAAGGATGTTGTAACAGCACTTTCAAAATCGTATTCATCTGTAAGCTCTACGTTTGTAAACCAACCCTTGAAGGTATAACCGCTTCTTGTGGGAGTTTCGGGTTTTGCGAGTTTTTCTGTATCTGTAACCGATGCATCTGCAATGTCACCTGCACCGTTTGAATCAAATTTTATTGTATGTACCGGTGCAGTAATAGGAACTGCCTTGTAAACTGCAGTATATGTCTTTGCTCCCGTTACTTCTTCAATGTCGGGATTCCATCCGTCAAAGGTGTATGTATAATCTGCATCTGCCGCTTTT
>JAZPXS010000248.1:0-6019 GCA_045543775.1 Clostridia bacterium | reverse complement strand
CCTTTGACTATGTGGTGGACGCAATAGATACCGTGACTGCAAAGATAGACATAATAGAGCGTTGTAGCCGGCTTGGCGTGCCTGTGATTTCATCAATGGGCACAGGAAACAAGGTCAATCCTTTGGAGCTTAACGTGGCGGATATCTATGACACCTCTGTTTGCCCTCTTGCCCGTGTTATGAGGTATGAATTAAAGAAAAGAAATATAGAAAAGCTCAAGGTGGTCTATTCCCCCGAGAAACCCAAAAAGCAGAAAACACAAACCGAAGGCGAAAAAGTTCCCCCCGGCTCAAATCCTTTTGTACCACCGGTGGCAGGACTTATTATCGCTTCGGAGGTTATAAAGGATTTGTTAAAATTATGAGTAAAAAAGCATTGATTGCCATGAGCGGCGGAGTGGATTCCAGCGTGTGTGCATATCTTGCACAAAAGGCAGGTTATGAGTGCGTAGGAGTTACTATGAAGCTTTGCGGCAAGGATTCTGATACCGAGGATGCCTTGGATGCCGCCAAGGTTTGCAAAAAGCTCGGAATGGAGCATATTGTGCTGGACCTCAGGGAGGAATTCAGATGCTCGGTTATAGATAATTTTGTGAAAGAATACGAAAGAGGAGCCACTCCCAATCCCTGCATAGTTTGCAACAAAAAGCTAAAGTTCGGTCTGCTTTTTGACAAGGCAAAGGAGCTTGGCTGCGATGTTCTCGTTACGGGACATTATGCAAGAACGGACAAAAAAGGACATCTTTTGAAAGCAAAAGATATAAAAAAAGACCAGAGCTATGTGCTCTACCCCATAGACAGAGAAAAGCTCTCCTCACTGTATTTCCCCCTTGGGGAGATAACCAAGGAGGAGGCACGCTCTATTGCTTTGGAGCAGGGCTTTGTCACTGCACACAAAAGCGACAGTCAGGATATATGCTTTGTTCCCGACGGCGACTATGCCCGTGTTATAAAGGAATATACAGGCAAGAAATATCCCGAGGGCGATTTTGTGGATACTGAGGGTAATATCCTTGGCAGACACAAGGGGATTATTTCCTACACGGTGGGACAGCGAAAGGGACTTGGCATTGCCTTTGGAAAACCTATGTATGTGCGAGGTAAGGATGTAGAAAAAAACCGCGTAATCCTGTCGGAAAATCATGAGCTTTTTCAAAAGGAACTCACCTCATCGGATTTCAATCTTCTTATACAATGTGTTGAAAAACAAATAAAAGCCAAGGCAAAGGTTCGCTACAACCAGACGGAGCAGGATGCAACCGTGTATTTTGAAGACGGCAAAAAGGTGAGAATAGTATTTGATGAGCCACAGAGAGCCATCGCTCCGGGACAGTCTGTAGTAGTGTATGACGGAGATGTTGTTGTTGGCGGAGGTATTATAGATTAGATGTCAAGAGAACTTAGCTTAAATCAGCTTGCCGAGAGAAGCATCATAAAAAAATACAGAAAAGATATATGGAATCCCTTTATAGCGGCAGTTCAGCGGTACCATCTCATAGATGAGGGGGACAAAATCGCCGTGTGTATATCAGGGGGCAAGGACTCTATGCTTATGGCAAAGCTCATACAACAGCTTGCCAGAATAAGCAAGGTGCCTTTTGAGGCGGTGTATCTTGTTATGGATCCGGGATATAATGAGAGAAATCTCAACAAAATCAAGGAAAATGCAAGTCTTCTTGAGGTACCCATACATATCTTCAATACGGATATATTTGACGTAGCCGATTCTGTTACTCAATCTCCCTGCTATCTTTGTGCAAGAATGAGGAGAGGATACCTCTACTCCGAGGCAAAAAAGCTGGGTTGCAATAAGATTGCCCTGGGACATCATATGAATGATGTCATAGAGACTACTCTTATGGGGATGATGTACGGCTCACAGCTTCAGGCTATGCTCCCAAGACTCAAAAGCACAAACTTTTCCGGTATGGAGCTTATACGGCCTATGTACTGCATCCGTGAGGAAAGTATAATTTCCTGGGCAAGATACAACAGCTTTGAGTTTATTGCCTGTGCCTGCAAATTTACGGAAAATGCGGCAAAGGCAGATATGGAGGAGCTTTCCAAACGCAAGGAGATAAAAGAACTTATAAAAAATATATCCAAGGTGAATCCCGATGTGGAACACAATCTTTTAAAGAGTCTTCACAATGTACACCTTGATACATTTATTGAATATAAAACAAACGGAGAAAGGCATTCCTTTCTTGAACGATTTTAAGGAGAGAATAAAATATGCATTGCCTGAATTGTAACAGGAAGATACCCGACGGGGAAACAGTCTGTCCTTTTTGTAAGGCTGATATAACCGGTAGTGACAACCGCTGTCCCGATTGCTGGACAAAGCTGGAAAAAGACGAAAAAATATGCCCCAAGTGTGGCATAAATGTCGAAGAGGCAAGAAAAGAAAGAGAAGATATTGCAAACATAAAAAAGACAAGCCTTATTAAAAAGATAAAAAGAATACCACGCGGTATCAAAATTGCGGCGGTATCTTTTTTGGCAGTTCTTGTTATCGTTCTGGTTGCGGTTGGTATTTTCAGAGCGAACAGTGCAACCGCAAAAGCATCTGTGCTTGCCCGGGATTATATATCAATGGCACAGGATGCTATGGAGGATATAAACGAGCTTGCACTCCTCTACGAAAACGAGGTTTACAACGAAGACTGGATAATGCATATAGAAAGTGCCCGTAAACTAAGAGAAGACAAGGCTGACAAGATAAAGGAAATCAAAGCCACCCGTGAACCCATGGAGTATTTTCAGGCACAGATAAGGGCAACCGAGAGAAAGGAATTTATAGAGTACTCTGACGATATGTTCTACGGATACCAGAAATGCTATGCATATGTGGTGGGCGAAGTCGGAAAGTATCCCCATTATTATGATAATTTCAAGAAGCTTCTTGCCGAATACGAAAAGGCAGAGAAAGGACTCAAAAAACTGATAAAGTGAAAGGATTTCTCAGGGGTATTGCATACCCCTGAAACCCCGCCTTTCCGCTGTGAAATATGCAGAAAAATCAAAATCAAAAATCCAATTCTTATCCGAACGCTCCGGAGGCGACGATTTTCGTCGCTTGTCCTCGCTAAACGGCAAATGCATAAGGGAACTGATTTATAGCATTTGCCGTTTTCGGAAGAATTGGATTTTTTCTCTTGATTTTTTAATCCTGCATATTTCAATGCGGAATTAAAAAGTTACTGATTATAGGAAATGTAATTTAATAATAGTGGGTAATTGGATTGTTGGATGCAGTCCTCAGGATGCACAGAACTCATCTTCACATTCAATATACTTCTCCTCTGCAATAATTTGTATTTGTTTAAGTTTTTCTATAATGTCCGTAATTTCATTGAATAATTCATAATACATCTTTTGATAATCAATCATTTTGAATTTCTCCTTTTTTAGTTTTTGGTATAAATTAAAAATGCGCCGGCGTTAGAGCCGACGCACAAAAAATGCCCGACTCATTTGCTGCGAAACAAAGTTATTCATAATCAAAGAATATGAATTAAGAGTCTGCATTTTTTTACAATTAGACTCACATTCTTTGATTAAAATTATTAAACTTTGTTTCGCAAGTTTATGTTATCATAAATAAATATGAAAGTCAATCGGGAAAAATGTAACATCTTGTCGAATGGGAAAAAATTTTGTATGATAATCCCCTCCGGTATGCTCCGCATACCCTTACGCTTTAGCGTAAGGGGAGGCTTTTCGCACTATTATTAAATTACATTTCCCATAATCAGTAGCTTGAAATTCCGCATTAAAAATACGGGGATTAAAAATCGAAAAGAGAAAACCCCAAAATTACCGAAAATGCCGCTTGCACACAATCTTTATCCATTATGCAAGCGGCATTTAGCGAGGACCAGAGGCGAGATCGCCTCCTCCGGAGCGTGCGGTTAAATTTTGAGTTTTTATATTTTTGATTTCCCCGTATTTTTAGCGGAAAAGCGGGGGTGTGGGGGTATGCAATATCCCCATAGAGCTTAGTCTTTAAATGTAAGAAGCTCCTTAAACTTACCGTCACCGGATACGAGAGTGTCATAGTTCCCCTCTTCCACGATTTCACCGTTTTCAAAAACCAGAATTCTGTCAACGTTCCGTATGGTGGTGAGTCGGTGTGCAACGATTATTACCGTGTGGTCTTTCATAAGCTCTTCCATAGACTGCTGAATAAGCTTTTCGCTTATGTTATCAAGAGCACTTGTTGCCTCATCGAATATGAGGATATCGGGATTGCCCAGAACTGCTCTTGCAATGGCTATACGCTGTTTCTGACCGCCTGAGAGATTAAGTCCTCCGTCGCCTATTATGGTGTTCCAGCCGTTTGGAAGCTCATTTACAAATTCGTGAACGTGAGCTATTTCCATTGCTTTTATTACATCCTGATTGGATGCTTCGGGACGGGCAATACGTATATTTTCCATAATGGAGCACTGGAACATAAAGGGGTTTTGGGGAACAACGCCAAAACTCTTTCGCATATCGTGGAGATTATAGTCCTTGATGTTTCTTCCGTGCAGGTTCACCGAGCCTCCGTCCACGTCGTACAGACGCATTATAAGCTTTGTGAAAGTACTCTTTCCGCTTCCTGATCCACCCACAAGACCGATACTTTCGCAGTAGTTAATTTTGCAGTTGAATTTACTGTATATGGGTTTGTTGTCATAGCCGAAGTCTGCATCAACAAATTCCAGACAGGGTTTACCGTTTTTCTTTGCACTTTCCCTTTCTATGTCGATGCTTCTGCTTCTGCCCTCTTCAACCTCAGGAGTGTCGGTTTGGCTGTCTATTATGCTTTGGATTTTTTCAAGACCTGCAGTTGCACTGCTCTGACTCAAAAAAATCTGAAGAATTCCCGAAAGGGTGGAAAGTATTATCCCCATACTGTTTATAAATGCAAACAGAACACCTGTGGACAGCCCTCTGTAAATACAGAGCAGGGCACCTGCAAAGTACACCAAGGCAATACCCGAAAACTGAACAAATTCAGGCTTTGCGTGCTGGAACCATATGGACATTGCCATACCCACTGCCTTTTCCCGCATAGTGTTGGTGTGGGATTGGAAACGGTTTATTGTATCACTTTCCACAGAGTAAATCTTGGTCGCTTCAAGACCGTGAATCATATCGTTTATGTATTTGCTTGCTTCGCTTTCGGTGGCTATGTACTCTCTTGCAATTTTCCTTATCTTTTTCCGTGAACGGTAGTTAAGAAATACCATAACAAGTCCTATAATAAGAAGTATTGCGGTAAGAAGTGCATCGTATGTGAAAAGTGCAGCAAGGGATATTGCAAACGAAACGCATTGATAGGGTACACTGAGAACACATTGCTGCAGAAACCCCTTTATGTTGTTTAGGGGTGAACCCATAATGCAGTTAAAAAGCTCACCCGATGCGGTTTTGTCGTAAAAGCTCATAGACAAATTTTGCACCTTGGCAAAAAATGCATTACGCAGGTTGCAGAGCGTTCCCTCCATCAGCTTGTGCATTGCATTGGTGGCAACTCCAAAGGAGGAAATCCGCAAAAATGACAAAAGTATATACAGGCAACACAAAAAGCCCACAATCCTGAGCTTGTCGTAATCGGGAATGTCTGCAAGTATTCCGTCATCCACAATGTACTTTATGACAAGAGGCTGAAGAGCAACCATAATTCCCGTAAAGAGCGAAAACAGAACGGAAATTCCGATTTTCTTCTCGTGTCCTTTTGTGTACAGACCAATGGTTTTCCAAAAACTTTTTTTCATAAAATATTCCCCCTCAAAGTATGAGAAAGTTCATAGTTTTACAATATTATACAGCTTTAAAAACAAATGTCAAGAGGAAAATCATAATTGTTTATAAATTTAATAATAATGATTTTTAAATGTGCAACAGGTTGACAAAACCCTCCTTTTTGTTATATTAGTATAATGTATATACATTTGAAAGGAATTGAATCGGATGAAGAAATTAGGTCTTAACGAAATAAGAGAGAAATATCTTTCATTCTTTGAGT
>JAZPXS010000247.1:0-4082 GCA_045543775.1 Clostridia bacterium | reverse complement strand
TGAAACATCATCTGCATCTATGACCTCGGTATATGGGATTTCGTTTTCTATATGATATATTTCACCATCGGTTGTGTACAAGGTATCGCATAGCAAACTTCCCTTTACTACAAGCTTACCATTCATAATCTTTTGTTCATTCTTATTTATTTTGATGTCAGTTTTAAGTATTTCATCAATTTCAGATCCGGATTCGGGAATTCTGAAACTGTCACTTACTGAAAATACATTCTGAGAACATGCCTCCATATCAAGAACCTTTACTTTTGTGTGTCTGACCGGTATCTCCTGTTCTCCGCTTACATTTGATACGGCAAGGACTTTTTTTCTCATTGCTGCACCGCAGTTAAACGACAAAACAGATCTTACACTGATTTTTCTGCTGTTTTCTATTCTGTACTCTGTGTGAGCTATATCACATTCAGCGTAATAGCTCATATCTTCTCTTGCTCCCAAAAGCTCTATCTGCTCTGAAAAAGGCATTTTATACCTTATGCTTCTCACTGCACCGTTTTCGGTATCCCCTGAATAAAGAACAGTATAAACAAGCATACCGGACACGCATATCTTGTCCTTCTGTACATACTTTTCTCTTATTGTCGGTAATGCATTAACCTCCAGTATATTGATAACATCCGGTTTTGTGTCGGGAACTATGATATCTGCATTTACAACTGTTTTGAGGTTGGCAGCCTTTAACGGTTCATAAACGGATACACTCTCTTTTTCCAAATCAAATGACATATGTTTTCCTCCAAAATGTTTTTTTGTAAATATGTATGTATCTTTTTTCAAAAATATGTGTACAAAAAATACATTATGTTGTATAATAAACTAAAACAATTGTAAGGGAGCTTTATTATGTCCTTTAATTCAGAATACGAACAAATAAAAAAAGAAATAATATCTGCACGCAGAGAAATTCATCAAAATCCCGAACTTGGATTTGAAGAATTCAAAACCTCTGATACTATTTGTCGGATTCTTGATGCACACGGCATCAATTACGAGAGAAATATATGCCAGACGGGAATTGTAGCAAATATCGGAACAAAAAAAAACAAAGTACTCCTCATACGGGCTGATATGGATGCATTGCCTATTGAAGAAAAAACAGAACTTCCATTCAGCTCGCTAAAAAAAGGTGTTATGCACGCCTGCGGTCACGATGTACACATAGCTGCTGCGTTAGCAAGTGCAATTATTCTTAAAAATCACGAAAGAGAGCTCAATGGCAGTGTAAAAATTCTTTTTCAGCCTGCCGAAGAAACCACCGGCGGTGCATTGCCTATGATTAAGCAAGGTGTTTTGGAAACCCCTGATGTAACCTGTGCAATCTCAGGTCACATTACACCCGAACTGCCTGTTGGAAGCATCTTTTCAAAACCCGGTCCACTAATGGCATCCCCGGATGACTTCGAGATACAAATCATTGGAAAAAGCACTCATGGTGCACAACCCCAGAACGGAATCTCCCCTATCATTCCTGCGGCAGATATTGTTAAAGAACTTGACAAATTATCAAAAGAAGTGTATGAAAAAGACAAGAGCGTACTGTCTGTATGTTCTGTTATTTCAGATGGAGGAATCAATGTTATACCGGATAGAGCTTTGATTTTAGGTACATACCGTAGCTTTGATGAAGGTGCACGAAAAAACGTTGATACATCTATACACGAATTTTCAAAAAGAATAACCAAGCTTAATTTATGTGAATTGTCATATAAATACAACTATCTGTATCCGCCCCTTGTAAACGACGAGGATACCTTCAGCTTTTTTATAGAATGTGCATCTGATGTACTGGGAAGAGATAATGTCCATATAATATCAAAGCCGCTTATGACCGGCGAGGATTTTTCTTATTTCTGCCAGAGTGTACCATCCGTTTTTTTCTGGTATGGAGGAAACAACGGTTCTGATAATCCTCTTCATTCTTCAAAGCTTGTTCTTAATGAAGATGCTATTGCTGTTGCAGCTTCTTTATTTACAGATTTTGCATTCAAGTACCTGAGGTGAAAAATGTACGAACTCAAATTAGCTCAGTCGAAAGATATTCAAGCACTGAAAAACATCTGGAAAATATGCTTTAACGATACAGATCAATTTATTGATTTCTTTTTTGAAAACATATTCCCGAGCATCTATCCGGTTGCTCTTTTTCATCTTGATAAGCCTATTGGTATGATGTATCTTTTTCCGGTTTCTGCAACCGAAAACAACCGTACAAAAAAAGGATTTTATATTTATGCGATAGGTATTCATCCGGAATACAGAGGCAAAAATATTTTCCAAAACCACATGAATAAGACTCTGTTTGAGTATCTCCTTAACAATGATATGTTCTGTGTCCTTTGTCCGGCTAACGAAAAACTTTCGGATTTCTACAAAAAGTTGCAATATAAATCAATATGCTCATTATACAAAATAAAAATATATCCCGACAATAATAAAGTAATTTCATCATACAAAGCTCTCGATTCAAAAGAACTTTATCAAATGCGTAAAGAATTTTTTGACGACTGTATAACCTGGGACATAAGAGAGCTTGAACTTATATTAAAATCTATCCGTTTTTCCGGAGGAGAAGCCCTTAATATTAAAATTAACAACAAACCATATTACTGTATAACTGAAAAAAATGATGACGAAATAACGATTTTGGAATCCAACATAACGCCAGAGCATTTTCGGGATTTGTGCAATTTCCTATGCAATAAGTATATGATTAATGAAGTTAATATCGTTTGTAAAGAATCGATAAATAATCTTAAATATACCGAAACACTGTCCTACAACCTTAAAGACACAGACTATTATTTTAATTTTGCCATGCAATAGCATATAATTTAAAATGGCTGAACCCAATAACGGTTCAGCCATTTTCCGTAAAAAGCTATTTGTGATATTCTTCGTTGGCATTAATTTTAAAAACACGGTAAATCTGCTCTGTCAGAATCAAACGCATAAGCTGATGAGGAAATGTCATTTTTGAAAAGCTGAGTTTGAAATTACTGATTTCTTTAATTCTTGGGCTTAGTCCCAGTGAGCCTCCGATTATAAAATCTATGTTACTGATACCACCTACTGTAATTGCAGAAACTTTAGATGCCATCTCTTCCGAGGAAAGCTGTTTGCCCTCTACACAAAGTGATATGACATATGAAGATTTTGAAAGTCTTTCCAGAATTTTATCAGCTTCCTTTTCCTTAACTGCATTACATTCGGCTAAAGACGCATTATCCGGTATACGAACATCAGGAAGTTCACAAATTTCTATATCACAAAATCGTTTTAGTCTTTTTTCATATTCCTCGACACCATCTTTAAGATATTTTTCTTTTAGTTTACCAACACATATAATTTTAATTTTCATTTTATATCTCCAATACAATTATATGTGAATTATACTACACTTCATATTTTTTGTAAAGCAATTTTACTTACTGCGAATAAAACTTTGTCAGCTTCCTGATAAGTTGTAAACATTCCCGGGCTTAGGCGTATTGTTCCGGTTTTTTGGGTTGACAGTGTGCAGTGAGCATTATACGCACAATGGAATCCTGCCCTGCAGGCAATACCATATTCTATATTGAGTATAGATGATGCAATAAGCGAATCAACATTATCAATTGTAAATGATAAAACCGGTGTTCTTCTGCCTGATCGCAAATACCCTTTAAGATGTATCCCTGGTATAGAGGACAAATTATCGGCAATATAATTGCAAATCTTACTTTCAGAATACAAAATTTCATTGCATCCTTTTTGCAAAACACACTTAATTGCAGCATAAAGTCCGGCTATTCCGACAACATTCAATGTTCCGCTTTCAAATCTGTCAGGCAAATAGTCGGGTTGCATAATAAGCTTTGATAAACTTCCTGTTCCGCCTTCGGTAAACGGCCTTAGCTTTTTATCACTGTTAATACATAAAATTCCTGTTCCTGTAGGGCCCAATAAACTCTTATGACCGGGAGCAGCAAGAAAATCTATTCCGGATTTTTTCATATTTACTTCTATAACACCTGCACCTTGTGATGCATCCAAAAGAAAAGGTATTTTATGGTTTTTGGCGATTT
>JAZPXS010000246.1:0-3161 GCA_045543775.1 Clostridia bacterium | reverse complement strand
TCTTCCTAAGACCGCTTGGCCCTCCGACTTCCTGCAGGCAACGACCTCAAGACTATCGTTTTCGGTGTTAACGAAGGTACACTTTCTGCAGACGATGCTATTATTTCTGCTGCATCCTGCACAACAAACTGCTTAGCTCCTATGGCAAAGGCACTCAATGACTACGCTCCCATCCAGTCCGGTATTATTGCTACAATCCATGCTTACACAGGTGACCAGATGATTCTCGACGGTCCCCACAGAAAAGGCGGCCTCAGAAGAGCAAGAGCAGGTGCGGTTAACATCGTTCCTAACTCCACAGGTGCTGCAAAGGCTATCGGCCTTGTTATCCCTGAATTAAACGGCAAGCTCATCGGTGCTGCACAGAGAGTTCCCGTTCCCACAGGTTCCACAACTATCCTCACAGCTGTTGTTAAGGGTAAGGACATCACAAAGGAAGGCATCAACGCTGCTATGAAGGCTGCTGCATCCGCATCCTTTGGTTACAACGAAGATCAGATCGTATCTTTCGATATCATCGGTATCACATACGGTTCTCTCTTTGATGCTACACAGACAATGGTAGCTCCTATCGCTGATGACCTCTATGAAGTACAGGTTGTGTCCTGGTACGACAGCGCAGACTCCTACACAAGCCAGATGGTAAGAACAATTAAGTACTTTGCTGAACTTGCGTAAGAATTTGCAAATTTTATAAAAATAAAAGGCTGAAAAAATTCGTTTGAATTTTTTCAGCCTTTTTTTAAAGATTTTCTATAACCGGTATTTTCATCTCAACGGTAAAAATGTTATCCTTTGCACTTACGGTACATCCGTAGTTATCGCCGAATATAAGACGCAGACGCTTGTTTACATTTTTAAGACCGATGTTTTTGCTGGAGGGCATATCGCCGTTTTTCATAGATTCCTGTATTTTTCTTACGGTGTCCTCATCAATGCGGCTGCAGGTGTTGGAAACAGTAAATATTGCTGTATCACCTTCTCTGCGGATATCTATCTCAATTGTTCCTTTCGTCTCGTTGCGGAGGGATTTTACACCGTGCTTTATTGCATTTTCAATAAGCGGCTGCATAGATAGCTTGACGGTGTAGCAGCCAAGCAGGCTTTCGTCCACACTCCACACCGTATCAAAGAGATAGGTGTCTGTGAGCTTTTGAAAATCCAGATATTTTTTTGCATATGCTATTTCGTCGCAGATATGTACAAGATATTTGTTGGTATTAAGGGACTCGCAGAGTATGTCTGACAAGAGCACAATAAGGGACGGATATGGGGAGTCCATACCGTGATCGCGGGTGAGCTTCATACTCAGGGAGTTCAGGGCATTAAAAAGAAAATGCGGATTAAATTGCATCTGCAGGGTTTCTATCTGCATTTGTTTGAGAGCAAATGCACTTGTGGTAAGCTCCTCCTGAAGCAAAATATTTTTCTTGTGTATGCCCGATATGCTTGAGGTAATAAAGGATATTTCGTTAAAGGTCTCCGAATCGGAAAATCCTTCGGTACCGTAGCCGTCTATTTCCAGAAGAATCTGGTCTATTGAAGAATAGGATTTAATGGAGACAATAAGTGCCAGAACCAGAGATATAACTATTGTTATAATGAGCCAGAGAACAATGTACATACCCATTTCTACTGTATAGGTTTCCCCTGTAGGAATGGCAAGATTTATGTATATGCCGTTGGGATTGGAAGCCAGATAAAATATGTTTTTTCTGGACTGACTTGAGTTTTCTTCGGGGTATGATATATATCGCTCATCCATATCGCCGTGGGAGAAAAATACATTTTTCCCGTTGTCGCAAAAACGTGCGGAAATATTCCCCAGATCAGGGGGCAAAAGCATATCTCCCGAAATATCAAATATAAGGACACCCTGCACTTTGTTCTTGAAAAACACATTGTAGCATATATAGAAGTTTTTTCCGTCCTTTCCCGGCAGAAAGAAGTTGTCTCTGTCCGAGCGAAGCTTGTTATACCAAGGTTCTTGCGAAAAGTTTTCTATATAGTTGTTTGTTCCCAGAGACAAAACATATCCGCAGCTTTTGGAGTACACTGTTATGCTGTTGATGGTATTGGATATTTCCGCAAAGTCGTCTATGAGCTTATCAAGGTCTTTGAGCTCATTTATCTGAAAGTACATATCATCCAGACTTTTTATCTGAAAAAACATAGATGCACCTGTTCTCTGGATAATGGTCATATATGCTCTGGTAGTTTCGTCCATAATATTTACCAGGTTGTTTTCCACTGTCATAAAGCTCTGCCTTGCTGACATTTCCGAACGCAGATTGAGATTTTTGTAGTAGAAGGAAGCCATTACGGTATTGAAAATAAAAAAAGGAACAAGAAAAACAACCAAAAAAAGTTTGCAGTAGTAGTAGAATATACTGTTTTTCTTGAAAATCCTTACATTCCGGAAGTAATTTTCAAAAAGAGATCGCAACTTCTTTATTATGTTCATTCATCGTCCCTCACAAATTTGTTTTTGTATTCTGCAGGAGTCATATTGTATTGTTTTTTGAATTTCTCGTAGAAATTGCCCATATGATTGTAACCGACCATTTCACATACATCATTTACCTTGAGACTTTTTCTTTCCAGAAGATTTGCAGCGTTGGTTATGCGTATCTGAGTGAGCATATCTATAAAACGCTTTCCGGTTACTTTTTTAAAATATGTGCTGAAATACGACGGTGACATATACACATAGTCAGCAACCTCTTTCATAGAGAGATCCTTTGAAAAGTTCTGCTGCATATACATAACCGCTTTTGCTATGGTACGGTTTTCTATAAGCATTTCGGATTGAACCGGACGGGATGATTCCATAAGTTCCTGAATATTTGCGTATGACCTGCGGTAGTTTACCGAGAGATTCATACCGAATATTTCCTTTAATGTGGACATAAGGCGTATTTCAAAATCACCCACGGTTTTTTCGGTATTTGTGTTCTTTTTGTGTATGACAATCCACACTACATTTCCGTAGGCATAATTTGCCAGAGAGAAGTAGGCGTCCTTTGTTTCAAAGGGTATGGCGTTACTCATAGCGTAATATAGCTTGAGTGCACTGTATTTCCAAGTGTTTTCCACAAATGAATCAAAATTTTCTATGTGGAATGTAACAACGGACAGTGATGAATCAACATCTGCGGGAG
>JAZPXS010000245.1:0-4542 GCA_045543775.1 Clostridia bacterium | reverse complement strand
TTTTCGGATAAGTCTTATTACTTCCTCCGTTTTTCGGCATACATCACTAAGTATGCCGTTATTTATTACGGTGTAGTCTGCACTCTTGCGATAGTTTGATATACGCTCGGTGTAGAATTTGCGGATTTTCCCCACATCTTTGAGGAGTGGAATTCGTTCAAGAGGTGTGTTATCAAAAATGAATTCCGGCGAAGCATCTATAAAAATAACCTTACCGTCGTTTTTCATAATATCTATATTTTCGTCCTTAACAACCGCACCGCCTCCGGTGGTGACAACCACACCCTCAAGCTCTGTAACGTATTTGAGTGCCTCGGTCTCCACCTGTCGGAAGTAGGACTCGCCAATATCCAAAAGCTCACGGATGCTCCTGCCCTCTCTTTGGGTTACAATATCGTCAAGGTCTACTATTTCTATACCGATTTTCTCGCACACGGCATTGCCTATTGTGGACTTGCCGCAGCCGGGCATTCCCACAAGATATATATTATTCATCAGCCGCTCCTCTCAATTTATCAAGTGCCATATAATAGCCCTTGTCCCCGTGGCCTGATATCTGTGCTATGCATCCTGCCTTTGTAACAGAGATTTTGCGGAAATCCTCGCGGGCATTAATATCGGAAAAATGAACCTCCACAAAAGGTATATCCACGCTCTTTATTGCATCGGCTATGGCATAGCTGTAATGAGTGTATGCACCTGGGTTAATTACAACGCCTTTTACATCCGAGCCATATATACTCTGTATTTTGTCTATAATTGCACCCTCGTGGTTGGACTGCCAGATTTCCAGTTCAAAGCCATTGCTTTCCGCATAGTTCATAAGGTCACGGCAGATATCATCATAGGATTTTTCGCCGTATATTCCTTTTTCTCTTATACCCACAAAGTTTATGTTAGGTCCGTTTATTATAAGTAGCTTCATATTATTTTCCCCTCTCTATATTTACTGCACCGGTTGATAATAAATCCTCATAAAATGCCGGATATGATTTGTTTATACTCATTGGATTTTCAATAGTTACACTGTTTTTGCTCACCAGTGATGCCACAGATGCCGTCATAGCCATTCTATGATCATTGAAACTATCTACTCTTCCTCCCTCAAGACAAGGCTTGCCTTTTATGATGAGGCATCCGTTTTCCTCACGAATATCTGCACCGAGCCTCGAGAGAACATCAACTGTAGCAAAAGCTCTGTCGCACTCTTTAATCCTTAAACGTTCTATATTCCTTATTGCTGTTGTTCCCTCAGAAACTGCACAGGCAAGAGAAAGTATGGGAATGATGTCCGGAATATCCGCAGCATCTATCTCTCCGGGAGAAACAAGACGGGATTTATTGACAATAAAGCCTGTGGGGGTATCGGTTATATCTGCATTCATTTTTTTGAGTATATCCACAATCTGTCTGTCACCCTGCAGGGAATCCGGCTCCATATTGGCACACTCAATACCTCCTGCAAAGCATCCTGCCACAAGGAAAAATGCAACCTGAGAATAATCTCCCCCCGCACGATAGGTACCGGCTCTGAATTTTTGGGAGCCTTTTATATAAAAGCTTTTGTAGTTATTGTTTATTATACTTATTCCTGATTTTGCAAGAACCTCGAGAGTTATATCCACATAGGGTTTTGACTGAAGCTCACCCTCTATATATAACGTACTGTCAAAATCCATAAGGGGCAGTGTAAATAGAAGTCCTGTAACAAATTGGGAGCTTACCGAGCCGTCTACGGTATATTCATTTCTGGAAAAACCGCCTTTTACCCCGAGATATTCACCGAGAGCAAAATCGTAGTCCATATTATTGTTTTCAAAAATATCAAAGTATGGTGTGAGAGGTCTTTTTAAAAGAGTTTCTGAACCCTTAAACTCCGCCCTGTCTGCAAAAAGTGTTGCAACAGGTATCATAAACCTCAGCGTGGATGCAGATTCACCGCAGTCAAGAAGAGCGTTTTCCACCTTATCTTCCCTACTCTCTACCGTGATTGTACTGCCCGTGATACTAACCCTTGCACCCAATGCTTCTATACAGGAAAGAGTGGCTCTGATATCGTTGGAAAAGCTTACATTTTCAATAACTCCACCCCCTGCAAGAAAAGCAGATATAATATATCTGTGAATATACGACTTGGATGAAGGGATTGATACAACTGCATTATTATGCTTTTCTGTTTTAGCTATGGTGATAGTGTTCATCATTTGTCCTCCGTGGAATTTTTAACAAATAAAAATCTTACTAGTTTATTGATAGTTCGTATCAAATTAGAACCGAAAAATTATATATTGTTATGTATGTAAAACAATGTTTGCGTTTGCACATCAAAAAAGTAAACATCATAGTCCCGATATTTATGCTTTTCGCTTATTTCATCATTTTCAATATAAAAATAGTCTTCAGTATCTATATAGTTCCTTTGAAAATCGTATTTTTCCTTGTAGTCAACATACTCAAGCCAACCTTCAAAATTATCAAAATAGCTATTTAGTTCCGTTATATCGCCGGGTGTTACAGGTTTAAAGTATGGACTAGTTTTTACTTCTTCCAAAATATTTTCTTGTTTAACATAATAGTACTTACAGTAATCTGTATAGTCTTGGAAACCCTCACTATAGTAGCAATCCGAAGTATCAGGTTGTGGTAAACTCGCAATAATAGAATTGTCCCCTGGCATCCAAAACGATTGATTGACATTTCCCCATACCATTATAGCAATTATAGAAACAATAATATGTAAAACTGGCAACCAACTTATAAGTGATACTTTTTTGTTGTTGACGGTTTTAATTAAAGAGAAAGTATATGTGCCTAAATATGAAACACCTATTAGCATTGTTATTAATGCAACTATGGATTGAATAAATAATTTTATTTGAGTCCAATCTGTTTCAATTAAACTAACTATAGAAAATAGCAGAATCACTCCCGCCAACAATGCAAAAGGTATTACCAATGCTTGAAGTGTAAACAAAACTATTATTCCTGTTTTATTTTTCATATTTTCACACCTTTTTACACATTTCTTCCTCTTTCGACATAATTGGGCTTTTGTCAAGTCAGGAGAACAGTGAATAATAGTACCTAGTAAATTTCCGATAAAAAATCCACTGATTTTCTCTGAACAAAGTTCTTTAGAACCTGCGAGAATACTATATTTTCTTAACACGATATTATATCATAAATATGCAAAGATTGCAAACTATAATTATGAATTTGATACCATATCAATATTTTTGTGTTATCTTCAACAATTTATTTTCGTTGTCACCTACCGAGGGATGCAACAACAAGATTAAAGATTTAAAAAGAAACGCTTACGGGTACCGTAATTTCAATAGATTCCAAAAAAGAATATTGCATATGTTTAACTACAAAAAGTGTATTGGAAAGGCGGTCGCTTAAAATTACGTAACCGCCATCAAAAATTCCATTATTCAATTTTAACCCAACTATTAACAAAGAGCCAAATTATTTTGTTCCGAAAATTCTGTCGCCGGCATCACCAAGACCGGGAACGATGTAACCCTTTTCGTTAAGGCATTCATCAATATTTGCACAGTATATCTGCACATCGGGATGAGCCTCAGAAAGAGCCTTGATTCCCTCGGGTGCAGCTATGAGACAAAGGAACTTTATGTTCTTGCCGCCATATGACTTAATCTGAGTTATAGCATCAATAGCCGAACCGCCGGTTGCAAGCATAGGGTCTACAACTACAATAAGTCTGTTGGAAATGTCTGCCGGAAGCTTGCAGTAGTACTCATGAGGTATCAATGTTTCCTCATCACGGTACATACCGATATGTCCTACCTTGGCAGATGGAACCAGTCTGAGTAGTCCGTTTACCATACCAAGACCTGCACGCAGAATGGGAACCACGGCAAGCTTCTTGCCCTTTATGAGCTTCTGCTTTGTTTTTTGTATGGGAGTTTCTATTTCCACTTCCTCCATGGGGAGGTCACGAAGCGACTCGAAGCACATAAGCATTGTTATCTCTTCCACAAGCTCGCGGAACTCCTTATTGGGAGTGGACTTCTGTCTCAGGATTGTTGTCTTGTGCTGAATTAAAGGATGATCAAAAATTGTGACATTATTCATTGTGTTTACTCCTTACTCTTCCTTTGCCTTTGAAACTACACAGTTAACAATAATACCGAGGATAAGTGCACATGCAACTGAGGTAATGGTTACCTTGCCGAATGTGAGTGTAAGACCGCCTATACCTGCAATGAGGATGGAGGACACAACAAAGAGGTTCTTGTTCTGGTTGAGATCCACTGCCTGAACCATCTTAAGACCGGACACTGCAATAAAGCCATAGAGTGCCATACATACGCCACCCATTACGCAGGAAGGTATGGAGTTAACAAAAGCAATAAAAGGTGATACAAAAGATATAATTATTGCAAGTATTGCTGCAGTAATGATTGTATATACGGAAGCATTTTTGGTGATAGCCACACAACCTACGGATTCACCGTATGTGGTGTTGGGGCAGCCGCCAAAGAACGCACCCACGATAGAACCGATACCGTCGCC
>JAZPXS010000244.1:0-11617 GCA_045543775.1 Clostridia bacterium | reverse complement strand
CACGATTGACGGCGTGGAATATATCATTTACACAAGTGAAGAAGACAGTGACAAAAATCCTGACGGAATCACATTTGATGTTGAAACAGGTACACTTACCATATCCAAGGATTTACTGAGTGATGCAGAGGCAATAACCATTGCCGCAGAGGGTGTTGAAAAAGAGGATGAAGAATCCAATGAAGAAAACCCTGATGCAGATAAAAAGGATGAGCCTGAGGATAAGGATAACACCGACAAAGAAAACGGGGCTGAAGGCGGAGAAACTACTGATAAGGAAACCGAAGGTGGAACGGATACCCCGAATACCGATGATAAGACGGAAACAGAAGGCGGAACGGATGCTCCCGGCGGAGAAAATACAGAAGTAACCCCACCTGAAACCAATCCCGATAACACTACCGAAGGTGAAGACAATGAAGATAACAACGGTGAAAATGAGAGTGAAACTGAACCACCGAAATCCGACACCGAGGTAACTACTCCTACTACACCGGGTACAGAAGATAACACCAATACCGAGCAGGACGGTGAAAATGTAGATACAGGAGAAAATGACGAAGGCTCTACCGAGAATGGAACGGAAGAAACTACTCCCGATACTGAAAGCGGTAACGATGACGAAACTACTACATCAACAGAGCCGACAACTCCTGCTGAGCCAAGCGAACCTGAAACAAACGGGAAAGATGATGGCAACGGAGAAACTGAAAGTGCTGACAGTAGTTCTACGGAAAGTGGCAGCGATAGCGGAAATGACAGTACAGAGAGCAATGCCTCAAGTGAAAGTACAACATCCACTACACCGAGCGTAACGCCATCTGCACCGACAACTGCTTCACCTGCTGCAAGTGAAACAAGTACATCAAGTACAAGTACACAAGCAAGTGGTAACTCATCAAGTACACCTGCTTCTTCTACTCCTTCGCCAAGCGCTAATAGCAATTCAAATGGAGCAAGTCAATCATCAGGTGCAACAACATCTTCAGGAAGCAAGGAAACATCTTCTGAAGAATAATTAAATTATAAGCACATTGCTTAACTGCCGCAGGGGATTTCCCCCTGCGGCAATTTATAAAGTGAGGAAAGGAGCAATAATTTAATGAAAGAAATTTTAGGAATTATTATTGGCACAGCGATTGTAGTATTAGTTATTGCTCTATATTGTGCTTTGGTAATTGCAGGCAAAGAAAGCGATAAAGAAAATGTAGATTTTTGTTTGGCGACCGAGAAGGGGCACGGCTGCTTCGCATCCTACCTGCTTGTCCACCCAAGCCTGCGGCTTCGGTACCGGACTGCGCAACTTTTTGCTAAAAACAGTCCACCGGACTGTTTTCTTAACGCAAAAACCCTCTCAGGCTTCGAGCCCCTCTATTGTATTGCAAAACAATAATGATGCAGACATAAAAATAAGCTTTGCGAAAGCAAAGCCACCTCAACTTCTTCCCTATTCACTATTACTTATTACTTTCCAAAAATCGACAAGTCTTTTTAGGGAATAGTGAAGAAGGAATAGGTAATAAGTAAAATCGACATTCCTCTATCGAAGAATGTCGATTTTTGGCGACCGAGAAGGGGCTCGAACCCTCGACCTCCAGCGTGACAGGCTGGCATTCTAACCAGCTGAACTACTCGGCCAAAGTATGCACTTTTCGTACGAAACTTATTATAACATTGTCATTGGTATTTGTCAATATTTTTGTTTTGCTTTTTAAAATATATTTTTTAAGATATGCCCGTTTTTGCGTTTTGTATGCTGTTGTAAACTAATTGTAAAAAAAAGGACATCTAAATGGCATTGACTACTTTAAAAAAAGATGGTATTATAATTACAACCCGGTATATCCATTCCCGGGATGCATAAGAAACGGAGGTAACAAAAATGAAATTTACAAAGCGCACTTTGGCACTTTTTATCGCAGTGCTTATGGTAGCGACATCACTTCTTAGTGTGAGTTCATTTGCGGCTGTACAGTTTCCCGATGTAGCGGATAACAACCCTTACAGAAGTGCAATTTACTCATTGGTAGGAAAGGGTGTTATCAACGGTATAGCACAGGAGGACGGTTCATTCCTCTTTAAGCCCGATGCAACTATCACAAGAGCAGAATTTGCAAAGATGATAGCTGTTGCAATTACAGGCAATGCAGCTCTTACCGAAACAACAACAAAATTCCCCGATGTAGCTGAAAACCACTGGGCAAACAAGTATATTGCCTATGCAGTTAAAGCGGGTATCATCAATGGCCGTGATGACGGTACATTCAGACCGGAAAATCCTGTTACATACGGCGAAGCTGTAAAGATGGTAGTTTGTGCCAAGGGTTATGGCTCACTCTATAAGCAGAATCCGGGCGAAGCGTGGTATCAGGGTTACATAAAGGTAGCAAACGATGTTAACCTTACCAAAAATGCAGTTGCTCTCGGTACTGCAGAAGCTCCCAGAGCAATGGTTGCACAGCTTATCTACAATATGGATTATGCCAAAAAGGTAGACACCGGCAATGTAGGCGGCGGTCCAGATATAGATCTTGGCGAAGATGATGATTACGAAGAAGAAAGCGGTGCAGTAACCGCAGTGTTCGAAAATTCTCTCACAGGAGAAAATTACGGCCTCAATAAATTCCAGATTATGATAGACGAGGTTGTGTATAACCTCGAAGGCGGTCTCACAGTTGACGACTTCTATGATTATCTTGGTGTAATGATCGACTTCGAATACTATGAAGACGGTGACAAGAAGGTTATTACAAAAGTTACCGAATGGGGCAGAAATGATGTCCTCGTTATAAGAAGCGAAGATATCGAAAGCATTTCCTCCGATGTAATCGAATACTACAAGGATGAAAATGCAAACAAGGTTTCCGAAGCTAAGCTTTCCGATAATCTTTATGTAATATACAACGGTCAGGGCGTTCCCCAGAGTGATATCACATCAAGCTTTATCAAAGAGTATTTTGATATTGATTGCGGCGAAATCAGACTGGAAAACAACGACGGAAGCAAGGATTTTGAAGTAGCTTACGTTACAGATTACGAAACATATTTCGTAACAGGAAGAACAATATCCAAGGATGTCTATAAGTTTACCGATGCTTACAAGTCCAAGAGCGTAGAGCTTGAAAACGACGACTCCGACTATGTAGTGTACAAGGTTACCTCTGCAGGCGGAAGCAAGTCTAATTCCACAGTTTCTGCTATTGGTTCAAATAAGGTTGTACTTTCTGTTGCAAAACCTCTTTCCAAGGGTGTTACAGAAGCAATAGTATCTACTGCAACCTTAAAGAATGCAGAAGTAACAGAAATGTCCGGATATGGTGAAGTTTACATCAAAGAAGGCAGCAAGGAAGAAAAGAGATATTTCATTTCCGATTACTATATGGAACTTATGGAAAGCGACCCTGCTACATATGAATTTGAAGTGGGAGATGTAGCTACTTTCTATCTTGATTATTCAGGCCGTATTGTATATATGACAATGGCAGAAAGCACAGAACCCTATGCATATGTACTCGGTTTTGACTCCGGCAGCGGTCTTGACGGCAAAAAAGCTATTATGCTTCTTGCAGTATCCGGTTCCAGCTCAACCAAGGTTACATATCCCATAAAGAGCTCTGTTAAGGTTAACGGTTCCACAATGGATGCTTCTTCACTTGAAGCAGTTCTTATGGCAAATGCTGATGTTATCAACGAAAAGCTTGGAAACTCGGTAATTAACGGAGAATATGCTCAGCTTGTTAAGTTTGCAACAGCAAATGTTGACGGTGAGCCTCACCTTTCCGAAATCTATACAATAGATTACGAAAATCCATCTTCCGGTTATATCATTCCCGCACCCTTCAATTCCGGTGACGGCAAAGAGGAATTTACTTCCGGCGGAGAGCTTACACACAACAACAAGGCATTTACATACGGCGGTTCCAACCAGTTTATAATTAACACATCCACCGTAATTTTCCTCGTTCCTTCCGACAGAAAGGACTTTGACGAATACAAGAGACAGACTGCAAGCTACTTTAAGAACACCAAAAAGTATGTTGTAGAACCCTATGATGTTAAGAACAATGTTGCAAGGGCAGTTCTTGTATATACCGGAGATTCAACTGCGGAAATCGTGGACGGTTCAACAGATGCAGTATTTGTTTGCGGTATTTCCAGTGCCAAGAACCCCGATACCGGTGAAATTGTAAACAGAATCAGCTACATTAAAGCAGGTGATGCTGCAACCGAGGCTAATATCAAGACAGCTTATACTGTTGACCTCGACGGTATTGTAACCGGTATAAACCCCGGAGATATTGTTAAGCTTGCAATAGCAAACAATGAAGTGGAAAACATCCAGAAGGTATTTGTAGACGGAAAACTTTACGACTACGAAGACGACAATTGCTTTGCTACATATCCTGCTGTAGGCAATATGATTGAGCACGATTATCTCACTACAAATAATTACTACAGAGTAATTCTCGGTACTGTAGATACAGTTGATATTGACGGTGCAAGCATCGGTGTAGTTCCTCAGATTGTTGATGATAACGAAGATTATGTAGCTTCTAACTGGAAGCCGTTTAATAATCTCTCATCTACCAAGCTGTATGTTTATGATCCCGATACAAGAGAGTTCTCTACAGATGTTGATCTCGGATCACTCAGCGGTGCATCAAACGGCGATGTTGTTGATGCAGTAAGTGCTTCCAAGGTACTTGTAATTGTCAAGGGAGGCAGCGTAAAAGCAATTTATATTCTTGATACCGATTACGGAATCTGAATAAATTTGTGAATAAATAAAAAAGAGCTTGTCGAAACTTTTTTGTGTTTCGACAGGCTCTTTTTGCATACCTTTAGTTTTTTTGCGAAAACTAGTAGCGGTGATTTTATGATTAAAATAGCAATGTTTGATTCAAAACCCTACGACACGGAATCCTTTGAGGAAGCAAAGAAAGAAAATATGAAAATCAAGTATTTTGAAACCAGGCTCACAGAGGATACGGCACATCTTGCCAAAGGCTACGATGCGGTTGTGGTTTTTGTAAATGATGATGTAACAAAAGAAGTAATTGAAGTATTGTATTCCCTTGGCGTAAAGCTTATTGCACTTCGCTGTGCCGGATTTAACAATGTGGATTTAAAGGCGGCAAAGGACAAAATCCCCGTCATAAGAGTTCCTGCTTATTCTCCCCATGCCGTTGCAGAGCATACAATAGGAATGCTTCTCACATCAATAAGGAGGATACACAGAGCGTATATACGTTCCAAGGATTTCAATTTCAGCTTAAACGGTCTTACAGGCTTTAACCTTTTCGGCAAAACCATAGGAGTTATAGGAACGGGAAAAATCGGCAGAGTTTTTATGGACATCTGCAGAGGCTTTGGTATGAATGTCCTTGCCTACGATTTGTACCCCGACAAGTCTCTCGATGCACAGTATGTCACTCTGGAGGAGCTGTTTAAAAAAAGCGACATTATTTCTCTCCACTGCCCTCTTACAAAGGAAAACTACCATATGATTGACAAAAAATCCATTGATATGATGAAAAAAGGTGTAGTTATATTAAACACCTCCAGAGGCTCTCTTATTGATGCGGAAGACCTCATCGATGGTATCAAGGACAAAAAAATCGGTGCCGCCTGCCTTGATGTATATGAGGAAGAATCCGATGTTTTCTTTGAGGACCACTCCGGAAGAATAGTTCAGGATGATGTTCTGGCAAGACTTATTTCTCTTCCCAATGTGCTTATAACCTCCCACCAGGCTTTTCTCACACGTGAGGCACTGGGCAACATTGCAGAAACAACAGTCAACGGAATTGATGATTATTTTCGGGACGGAAGTCTCAAAACTCAGGTTCTTTGATTGCATAACATAAGAAATGCCACAATATACATTTAATATCAATCATCAGGGGAGATTATAGTGAAAAGATTTTTTTGTATATTGGTTCTTGTATTGTGTATGCTGCCCTCAACCTGCTTGGGGGCAGACATTTCTGCAAAATCCGCAGTGGTAATTGATGCCCGTCTCGGAAAGGTGCTTTATGAAAAAAATGCCCGACAGAGGATGTCTATGGCAAGCACTACAAAAATAATGACAGCACTGTGTGCTCTGGAGGAAGGCAATCTTGACAAAACAGTTACGGTAGATGACAGAGCAATTGGTGTGGAGGGTTCATCCATGTATCTTACAAAAGGAGAAACTCTGACTTTGGAAGAGCTTGTGTACGGTCTTATGCTAAGTTCGGGAAATGATGCGGCAGTGGCAATTGCCTGTGCGGTTTCGGGAGGTGTGGAGGAATTTGCATCACTTATGAACAAAAAAGCAGAAGAAATAGGTGCGGTGGATACCAAATTCAAAAATCCTAACGGACTTGATGAGGAAGGACACTATACCACCGCCTATGACCTTGCCCTTATTACGGCATACGCAATGAAAAATGACATATTCAGAAAAATCGTATCTACATATCAGACCACGGTTACCGGCCCCGAGGGCAAGAGATATCTGACTAACCACAACAAGCTTTTGAAGCGTATGGACGGATGCATCGGAGTGAAAACCGGATTTACAAAAAAATCCGGAAGATGTCTTGTTTCCGCTTGCGAAAGAGACGGTATAACTCTTGTGGGAGTAACCCTTAATGCCCCCGATGACTGGAATGACCATATAAAAATGATGGATGCGGCATATCCGAAGATTGAGCTGAAAAAAGTTTTTGAAGAGGGGGAGAGCCTTGGCAGTATAAACATAAAAAACGGCACAAAAAAGAAGCTCGACGCAGTTTGTCGGGCTCCTGTGGATATTCCCTGCACAGAGGGAACAAAATATGTAACTTTTGTCAGGCTGCCATCGTCTGTCAACGCTCCCGTAAAAATGGGGGACACTGTGGCAACTGCAGAAATCTATGCTGACGGTAAGCTTATTGATACTGCGGAATTTGTTGCCTCCGTCGGTGCGGATGAGGTGGTAGAGAGGAAAACTCCAAATTCGTTTGAAATTATATGGAATTTTTTTCTTGGTAAATAGCTTCGCAACGGTAAATAGGCTGGCCGAGATTTGTAAAGTTGGTTTCGTACTCGGTCATAACATTTCCCTCAAATTTGCTGTTGTGCAGGTCGAGAGTAATGTTTTTGAGCCGCATACCGTAATCGGAAAAGGAATTTAATGAAAATTCAAAAAGCATCCGGTTGTCGGTTTTGAAGTGTATTGCTCCGTCTTTTTCCAGCCATTTTTCGTATAGAGAAAGGAAGTTTGCGTGGGTTAAACGTCTTTTTGCATATCCGCTCTTTTTCCACGGGTCGCAAAAGTTAATGTATATTACCTCAAATTTGCTTACTGTGTCAAGGCAGGAGAGCTGATTTACATCACCCTTAACAAAACGGACATTGGTAAGACCTGCGTTTTTTACCTTTTCCAGTGCAAGTACCAATACATCCGAGCATTTTTCCACTGCGATAAAGTTTATGTCAGGGTTCTGCATAGCGGTTTCCAGTATAAACTTGCCCTTTCCGCAGCCTATTTCAAGTCTCAGGGGTTTGTCATCGCCAAAAACCTGTTTTATGTCATTTTTGTAATCCTCAATATTTGCAATAAGAAGCTCAGAGCAGGCGTCGATGCGTTCTTCTCTGTGCTTTTTTCTTCTCATTCTCATAGCATTTTCTCCTGAATAATTTATTATATAGAAGATAATAGCACTTTAAGGGAATAAATTCAAGACTAAATGTTTTTTTGGGTTGAAAAAAACCGATACTTACATTATAATTAAAATGACTATACTATTGAGAAAAGGATTTAAACTCTATGGAAGAAATGAGACTTCAGAAATATCTTGCTCTGTGTTCCGTGGCATCAAGACGGGCATCGGAGGAGATTATAGCTTCGGGCAGAGTAACTGTTAACGGACAGGTCATTACCGGTATGGGAACAAAGGTTATGCCCGGGGATGAGGTGCGTGTTGACGGCAGGAAAATAAGCCCCGATGAAAAAAAGATATATATAATGCTCAATAAACCGGCAGGTTACATTACCTCGGTAACCGATGACAGGGGAAGGCACACTGTTATGGAGCTTGTGGAGGACATACCCGAAAGGCTTTATCCTGTGGGAAGACTGGACTATGACACCGAGGGACTGCTATTCCTTACCAACGACGGAGATATGGCATATTCGCTCACTCATCCCAAGTATGAAAAAGAAAAGGTCTATGAGGCACTGGTTAAAGGCATTATGTATCACGGAGCTGTGGACAAGCTTAAGGCAGGAGTGTATATAGACGGAAGAAAAACCGCCCCTGCCGAGGCAGAGGTTATTGAGCACAGACGAAATACCACAGTGGTGAGAATATGCATCCACGAGGGAAGAAACCGACAGGTAAGAAAGATGTGCGATGCGGTAGGACACAGCGTTTTAGCTTTGAGACGTGTGGCTTTTGACGGAATAGAAATGGGTAATCTTGATGTAGGAAAATGGAGACATCTCACAAAAACGGAAGTTATGAGGTTGAAAAAATGCTGACAATAAAACCGGAAGAAAATTTTGAATATGTAAAAACTGAATTGGGAATAGATATTCCCGAGGGTTCTACCGTTATGGCGATGACAGACGGCAACACTCTTATGGGTGCCGGTGTTATGAAGCTATGCGATGAGGTTTGCACGATACGGGGTATTTATATAAAGGACGAGTTTGCGGATTTCTCTCTGGAATTCGGTATGGGAAAATCTCTCCTCAATACAGCAGACCTGCGTGGTGCCCGTTGGGCGGTAACTGATATATCAGACAAGGAAAGGCTTCTTTGTGCATTGCGGTTCAAAGATACGGCAGATTTAAAGGACAGTGTACCCAAAGAGCTTCAGAATTTTGAAAGTTTTTTGAATTTAGAGGGGTATTTTGATACGAATTGTTCAAATTGCACAAAGGAATAAAAGGATATATGTAGAATATCTCAAATGAGGGTAAAATTGGAGTGTTGACATTTTGTGTCAGCACCATTATCGTAAATAACACATCGAAAGGAGGATGACTATGAGCATAGCTTTTGTATGCATTATGGGTATAGCCACTGTTTTCTTTGGTCTTATAGCACTTATAATAATAACCACAGCTATGAGTGCTGTATGCCGTACATTGGTTCCTGCCAAAGAGTCTGCGGCATCCGCACCTTCAGGACAGAGTGCACCCATTGCTAACAGAGACGAAATTATTGCCGCAACCTGTGCGGTAATTGCAGAAGAACTTGGAGAGGATGTCTCCAATATCAGAGTAACATCTTTCAAAAAACTTTAAGATTAGAAAATTTAAGGAGGAATTATTATTATGAAAACTTACAAGGTTAATGTAAACGGAACAGAGTATGCAATATCCATAGAACTTATGAGCGAGGAAGAAGCAAAGGCTGCACAGACAGCTCCCGTTGCTGCTCCTGCACAGGCTCCCGCAGAGGCTCCTGCAGCTGCTCCTGCCGGCGAAGGTGAGGAAATCAAGGCTCCTATGCAGGGAACAATCCTCTCTGTAAAGGTTAAAAACGGAGACAAGGTTTCCAAGGGACAGGTTCTCTTTATTCTGGAAGCTATGAAGATGGAAAACGAAATTATGGCAGGTGCTGACGGCGTAGTTACATCTGTTTGTGTAGCTGAAGGCGCTTCTGTTTCCAACGGCACACTTCTTTGCACAATTGCATAATTTTATTTGTCGGAGGAAAACAAAATGATGAAAAGAATATTTTCTCTTTTTCTTCTTTTGATGCTTGCCTTTTCTGCATTCACAGTATTTGCCGAGCCTGAGGCAAATTCAGAGGGTGCAGCAGAGCTTACTCAGGAAGAAATTGAGGCTTTACTTAGTGCCCAGGCCCAGCAAGCTCAGCCTGCAGGCTATACAACATTAAAAGAACAGTATCCCGATGCCCAAGACGGCAGTAAAAATGCAGTATATGTAAAATCTGCAAAATATGAAGAAGGTATGCTTACTTTTGTTATTGCCAACAGAAGCAAGGAAACTTATGCTGCATACTATATGCTCGACGGTGACGAAAATGTATCCTTTAACTACCACAACGGCGGTCAGGTTACAAAGTCCAGAAGAGGCGGTGCAGCTTCTGAAATTGAGCTTGGTGCAGGTCAGGAAATCACACTTTCGGAACAGATGTTTGCAGAGGGCAGCAGCAAGTCTCCCAAGGTAAACATACTTGTTCAGTATATGCCAACAGATGTTTATACTTTAACAGAGGCTATGAACACCCAGATTGCCACAGTATATCACGAGGATGTACTGGCAGAGCAGGTTGTATCCAAAGCTGACGCTGTAAAGAACTTCCTTTTGCAGACAGGCTTTTCCAGGACAAACATTCCCTCTGTAATAATGATACTTATTGCGTGCTTGCTTCTTTATCTTGCTATTGTCAAGAAGTTTGAACCTCTTCTTCTTCTCCCCATCGCATTCGGTATGCTTCTTACAAACCTTATGGGTGCGGATATGTTCCACGAAGAGCTTTTTGCAGACGGTCATGTTCACTGGGAGCTTTTCAATGCTTCCAATGCGGTAACACCCGGTCTTATAGACATACTCTACCTGGGTGTTAAGCTCGGTATCTATCCCTGCCTTATCTTTATAGGTGTAGGTGCTATGACAGACTTCGGTCCCCTCATTGCAAACCCCAAGAGCCTTCTCCTTGGTGCAGCAGCTCAGATAGGTATATTTGCTACCTTTATCGGTGCATACTATCTTGGATTTACTCCCCAGCAGGCAGGTTCCATCGGTATTATCGGCGGTGCAGACGGCCCCACAGCCATCTTCCTTACAAGCAAGCTTGCTCCCGAGCTTTTAGGACCTATTGCGGTTGCAGCATATTCCTATATGGCACTTGTCCCCGTAATTCAGCCTCCTATAATGAAGCTTCTCACTACCAAGAAGGAAAGACAGATTGTTATGAAAGAGCTTCGCCCTGTTTCCAAAACGGAAAAAATTGTATTCCCCATAGTTACAACAATCTTTATTGCACTTCTTGTACCTTCTGCAGCTCCTCTCGTAGGATGTCTTATGCTCGGTAACCTTATTAAGGAAAGCGGCGTATGCGAAAGACTTTCCAAGACAGTTCAGAATGAGCTTATGAATATCGTTACAATATTCCTTGGTGTATCCGTTGGTGCTACAGCTACCGCATCCACCTTCATCAGCCTTGAAACTATCAAGATTATCGTTATGGGTGTTGTTGCATTCGGTGTGGCTACAGCTTGCGGTGTACTCCTTGCAAAGTTTATGAACCTGTTCTTGAAGAACAAAATCAATCCCCTTATCGGTTCTGCAGGTGTTTCTGCTGTTCCTATGGCGGCAAGAGTTTCTCAGTCGGTTGGTCAGAAGGAGAATCCATCCAACTTCCTGCTTATGCACGCTATGGGCCCCAATGTGGCAGGCGTTATCGGTTCTGCAATAGCAGCCGGTGCACTTCTTGCACTTCTTGGTTAATTAAGTGGAGGAATTTGATATGGCAAAATTATATATTACAGATACCATATTAAGAGATGCTCATCAGTCTCAGGCAAAGACAAGAATGAAAATAGAGGATATGATTCCTGCCCTCGAGCAGCTCGACAAAATCGGCTACTGGTCGGTTGAGTGCTGGGGCGG
>JAZPXS010000243.1:0-5380 GCA_045543775.1 Clostridia bacterium | reverse complement strand
TACTCTCAACATCAATCATTTCATAATCCCCTTCAAACAAGTTTAGTTATTCTTGTTTCATTTACTCACAATAATTAAGTGTTATTGTAAGTTTATATAACTCTCCCCGAAATTCTGTTAAAATGATTTTGCGAACACATTTTCAAAATTTCGAGGAGTGATCAAATGAAAAGTATAAAAACAGCAAGTGATGAATTTATACAAGTCATCCAATCCACAAAAAACCTATCCGATAAAACGATAACAGCTTATCGTTCGGATTTAAAAGATTTTCAGGCATTTCTACAAGGTGATGAGCTTGATGAAACGGTTATCCTGAAATATGTGCAAGTGTTATCCAAAGAGCGTGAGCTCAAAGACAACACAATTTGCCGGAAGTTAATTACGCTTAAAGTGTTTTTCGGGTTTCTTTACGAGCAAGGTTATACTGATGTGAACTATTATCAGAACCATCACTTTCGCTACAAAAAGGAGCGACGGCTCCCAAAGACTTTAGCGGTAAAAGAAACCTCAAAACTGCTTACTTATCTCACCAACTGTGCCGAAAGAGAAACAACCGCTTTTGACTTATGGAAGAATTACCGCAATCTTGCTTTGATTGATGTATTAATCAGTACCGGAATAAGAATCGCCGAGGCTTCAAATATTTCACTTAGCGATGTGATTTTTTCTGAACGGACAATTCTCATTCATGGCAAGGGGAGAAAACAGAGATTAATTTACATATCCTGTAACGATACCTGGAACAACCTTACCCGGTGGCTGAAAATCCGCAAAGGTCGCCCCACCAATACAGATAAAATATTTGTGAACCGATTTGGTGAGCAACTGAGTATTCACGGTATTGAATATATCTACAACTCTGCAAAAAATGCTTGCGGAATTAACGAAAAATCAACACCACATTACTTGCGGCATACATTTGCTACTAATCTTCTTGCAAACGGTGCAGACTTGCGTTCCGTTCAGGAAATTCTCGGGCACAGCAGTGTTGCAACAACGGAGATATACACCGAGGTGACGACTAAGCGGAAAAAGCAAGTACTTAATAAGTATAACTATAGAAATAAACTATAAATAACATATACATATTAAAGTTATCGCAAATTTAAGAGTAATTCAATTCACTTTGCAAAAACGCTCTATTTTTCGACAAAAATGCTCATTATCTGCACAAAGCAAACACAAGACAGAAGCAAATTAATATTAGTGTATCAAGCAAAACATAAAACTGTCATCAACTATATCGCAAACAATCCAACCGTCAGTTGATTTAATATCTCTAAACAAGTCATTGATTTATTTCTGAAAAATTGCTACGATACAGACGACAACAGCGCTGTTGATTTCTTTAAGGAGTTGACTAAAATGACAATCAATATTGGCGAAACAATAAAATCAATGCGTAAGGATAAAAGTATAACTCAGGAGACGCTTGCGAATTTTCTCGGTGTTAGCAATCAGAGCATAAGCAAATGGGAGCGTAATGAAACATATCCTGATATTACAATGCTTCCTGCAATAGCGTCTTTTTTCGGCACAAGCGTTGACAATCTTCTCGGTATTAACAAAATTGAACAGGAACAAAAAATTCAGTATTATTGCAACGAGTATTCAAGGCTTTGGAGTGAGCATAAATCCGATGATGTGACGGCATTAATGAAGCAAGCGGTGTGTGAATTCCCCGGCAATTTTGATTTGCTTGTAAAATATCTGAACTGCCTTACAAATGCACAGCTCAATGCAAATCGTTTGCTTGAGGTCAGAGATGAGGCACAGAATATTTATGACTTAATTCAAGAGCAATGCACAACCGATAGCATCAGAATTTGGGCAAAAAAGTTGATGTGCAGATATCTGAGCAGATTAAGTGTGATTGATACAAGCGGAGTAGATATAACCCATGCCGAAAAAGTATTGTCGGGTATGCCATTAATGCAGAACTCAAGAGATATTGAAGCTATGTATATTTATCACAATGATGCAGAAAAAAGGAAACAAGCCTGTGCAAACGGTGTTTCTGAGCTTTTAAGATTACTTGGTGAAACCTTGTTCAGAACATATGATGAGCCTACGGACTATGATGAAAAAATTTTAGAGAGCTTTATCAATTTGCTGAAAGCTATTATGCCCGATGAGGATTACGGAAAGAGCTTTAATCATATTATTTACAATTATGGGTATCTTGGTATAAAGAGATATATGGCTGGTGATGAAGAAAGTGCAATCAGATGCTTTGAGGAAGAAGTGAGACTTGCCAAAGCTTTTGACAGTTTACCTGACATTTCCGTAGGTACATCACCTGTTGTAAACGGTGCAATCTTTGAAAAAACAAAAACTAACCTTGGCACAAGCAAAATGCAAAACAGAGTAAAGCATCTTTTGACAAACAGATATCCGCTTTCAGAAGAATTCAAGGAAAGTTCTGTGTTCAAAAAGTTAATAAACAGTATTGAGTGCTAAATGAATAATCCGCATCGTAGCAGATTGCTATGGTGCGGATTACTGTTTGTAATGAGATTTTGAAAAGTTGAAATACATTTCAATTTATGCTATCATTAACATATAAAATCATAAAAAGGAATCGTTATGCTGGTATGGATAAGAGTATCTTCGATTATATATCTGAAAATTTAAGTGGCGATATGAAACAAACCGCTTTAGATTTTGCAAATTATTTACTGGATAGCCATGTTGAGTTTATAAAAGACAACGGCTATTGGAAAGACAAAATATATTATCTTTGCAAATTTAATGGTGAATATGTTTGTTTTATTGCAATCAAAGACCCGGATGAGCCTGAAAATCACTGGACAATATGGTCTGAGGACAGTAATGCCTACGAAGATGTAACTGCTGATGATAGTGTAAAAAATGCAGCGTGAAAGCATGTTGACCATTGTGGTAATTGTGGCTCTTGCGGTGGAGGAAAAGCAAAAAATATCTTCGGTAAAGTATTTGACGATGTATGTGGTTGCACTTTCCGTATTGATAATGCAATTCAAAATGATTTACCGTTTTTGAAGAAAATGATTGAATTGCGAATTGCCGAAATTTCAGGAAAATCTATTTAAGTTTCAGAGGATAAGTATATGAACAAAGAATTTGATAATATATTGAATGAGCGTTTCAGTAAGGATTCTCTTATATCAATTGCAACTGTTGATAACTGTGGTGTTCCGTGGGTGAGAACAGTTGATGCAATTTATATTGACGGTGCATTTTACACCATAACTCGCAATTCAACAAATAAAATGAAACATATCAGCGAAAATCCTGTTATTGCAATCTGTGGCGAATGGTTTTCGGGACACGGAAAAGCTGAAAGTTTAGGCTATATCCGTAACGAAGAAAACAAGGATTTAGCATATAAATTAAGAGAAGCCTTTGCATCGTGGTATGATAACGGTCATACAAACGAAAACGATGTTAATACCATAATATTAAAAATCACTGTTACAGACGGTATTATTTACAAAGACGGAAAAAGATTTGAGCTTTTTATTGAGGAGGCGAAATAATGCCAAATTCTATTGATGATTACAGAAACTTAATTGAACAGCCTCGGGGCAAATTGTTTTATGATATGATATTCCGTCAGTTGGATTTTACGACGGATAAAAAGTTAAACATATTGGATTATGGTGCAGGTTTTTGTGTTACAGCAAGCCACTATGCAAAGCATCATAATGTAATTGCATATGAACCCAACCCAGATATGTTTATAAAACGGGTTGACGGTGATTACAGACTCATTACAACCAGAGATGATTTATATAAACTTGCAGAAAACAGTTTTGATGTAGTTATTTGTCATAATGTTTTGGAGTATGTTCAGAATGCTGATGAAATATTACAGGAATTGGTAAAATTTCTTAACTATGACGGAATTTTATCTATCGTAAAGCATAATCTTCCCGGCAGAATTTTAGCATATGCTGTTTTTGATGATACACCTGATGCTGCGCTTCAATTACTGAATAGTGATGCGGACAATGGAAACAACCTTTTTGGCAAAAGAGGAACATATGACAACAAAATTCTTTTTGATTTTGCGGAAACCAACGGTCTTGCATGTGAGAATATATTTGGTATAAGAACTTTCTTTGCTCTTTCAACTAACGATAAAATAAAATATACCGATGAATGGTATATGAATATGCTCGAACTTGAAATGCAAACCTGTAATATTGATAAATATAAAAATGTTTCATTTTTTCATCATCTAATATTTAAAAAGTGAATTTGTCCATATAAATCAAGAAAAAGTATTGGTTTATTGTTATCATATTTCAAGGGTGCCTTATGAACGATTTGGAAATAGTTGTTGCTGCACAAGAATACATAAAATTACATCATAACGATGCTGATTTTAGCATTGAAACTATTTGTAATGCTATCGGATATTCCCGCCGTCAGCTGGACAGATTGTTTCATAAATTCTTGCAGACAACGCTATATGAATATGTAAATGCGATTGTATTAAGTAAAAGTGCAGAGAAACTGATTAACGCAGATGATAATGTGCTTGATGTAGCTTTAGACAGCCATTTCACTTCCCACGAAGGATATACAAGGTCTTTTGCAAAACGGTTTTCTGTTACTCCTGATGAATACCGTAAAAGTCCAATTGCGATACCTTTGTATATCGGGCACCCTGCAAATCATTATCACATCTTGAAAGAAGGACGAGAGATGGAAAGCACATCAATCTGTACTGTAATACCTGTAAGCAGACCGAAACGAAAATTGATTTATCTGCCGTCAAAATCGGCAACAGGTTATTTGTCTTATTGTGAAGAAGTAGGCTGTGATTGGGAAGGACTTCAAAACAGTATTCCCGAAAAGTTTGATACAGCAGCAATACTTGAATTGCCTGATTTTTTACAGGAGGATGGTTATAGCAATATTGCATCGGGTGTTGAGGTTCCTTTAGATTATACAAAGCCCTTGCCTGACGGCTACAAAATAGCTGAACTTCCCGAATGCACAATGCTTTATTTTCAGAGTGAATCTTATGATAATCTCGATGATTTTGGCGTTTACATCGGTCAGGTTTACAAGGCATTAGAAAACTATAACTTTGAACGCTACGGTTATAAACTTGCAGAAAATATTGCTCCGACTTTTAACTTCGGAGCCCAAACAGATGTCGGTGCAAGAATTGCTGTGCCGGTATGCGTAAATTAGTTGAATGACTTTTGAAGAAATATAAATATCCACCCGAGGGTATGGATGATGCAGTTCAGACCGTTATGTCATAGTATGAGCTCTAAACAGATAATATGGAGGAGTAAGAAAACTAAGTAATATGTGGAAATTAATTTTTGAATTTTTAACAGAACCACTAGGATTACCTGTTGAGTGGTATTGGGAATAT
>JAZPXS010000242.1:0-8556 GCA_045543775.1 Clostridia bacterium | reverse complement strand
AATCCTATGTACTTGCCTCTTGCAACACTAAGTCCGTCGTTGCGGGCTCTTCCTGCACCTGCATTTTTCTTGTGGATAACCTTTACACGGCTATCCTTCTGTGCATATTCATCGCAAAGGCGGGAAGAGGAATCCGTGGATTCATCGTCTACAAGTATTATCTCTATTTCGCTAAGTGTCTGACTAAGAAGAGAATCCATACATCTGTCCAGATATTTCTCCACATTGTACACGGGAATTATTATACTTACTTTTGGTTCTGACACTTTCTCACCTCATTGTACTTTTCCACAAGAATATCGCAATAGGACTCTACGCTGAGTATATTTTCTTTTTCACCGATGCAATTTGCACGGAGAGTATCGTAGTATTCTGTATCATCCAGTGTTTTTCTTATGCTCTCTGCAACTGACTCGGCTGTGGGTTCTTTGACAAGGGTACCGTTTACCCCGTCTTTTACAAGCTCTGCCATACCGCCGTAGTTCATTGTAATCACCGGAACACCAAGGCAGTGAGCCTCCAGAATGGTGAGGGGGCAGTTTTCGTAGCACACAGATGGCAGCAGAAGAGCCTTGGCATTTGCCATTACCTCCACCAGCTTGTCCCCTGTGAGAAAGCCTGCAAGCTCCAGATTATCTATTCCGCAAAGTGCATCTGAGTGGGGGCCGTCTCCCACTGCAATGAATCGGTACTCCGGCAGAAGCCTTGCGGTTTCACCAAGAAGCTCCACACCCTTTTCCTTGAAAAATCTGCCTGCATAAACTATGTAATCACCCTTTTTGGGGTTATCTGAAGTAAATTTATTTTTATTTATAAAATTATGAATTGTGAGGGTTTTCCCCTTATAGAAGTCTCCGGACGACAAAAGCTTCTTTTCCAGAAAGCTTCCAGGACATATGTACAAATCCACTTTTTTGTAAGTACCGAGGAAGCGGTAGAGCTTAGCCTCTATTACACCCAGAATACTCTTGATGCGAGATGAGTGTATGCACCTGTTCTTTATGCAATTTATGTAAGAGCCGCCAAGACATTTCTCGCAGGGCTCATTTTTGTCAAAATTATACAGAAGATGATTTGGGCATATCATCTGATAGTCGTGTACCGTCTGCACAAGGGCAATACCCCTCTTTTTTACTGCATATATAATAGACGGTGTAAGCTGAAAATTGATATTGTTCATATGCACAACATCGGGTTTGAAATCATCCAGTACTTTGCCTATTTTCCTATAGGATTCAAAGGAATAGATTATCTTGAAGGGATAGAGAAATCGGGAAAGTCCCGTGGAATGAAAATCCATATTTGATGTGCAAAGTCCAAGGGAGTTGCCCACGGTGTTTTTTTCGTCATACATACCAAAGTACTGCACCTCATGTCCGAGACTTTCAAGATGACTTCCCAGGGAGAGCATATAGCTCTCGCTTCCGCCGCGGGGGTAGAGGAATTTATTTACCATCAGTATTTTCAACCTATTCACTCATCCTTTCTCAGTTGGCATCGAAAATATAGCCTTTTCTGTTTTTCTTACTCTGTCATCAAAGCCGTTTCCTATCATAAGCATCGCCAGAACTCCCGTAAGAAGAGGATAGTTCATAGTGTTGTCCGTGGAGGAAACTACTATAAGATAAAGAGTGAGCATAAGGGTTATTATCGCATTTTCAGTCTTTCCGCCCTTGCCGAAATACAGAACTCTCTGAACCGTCATTGATAAAAGCCATATTATGTATCCCCAGAAGCCAAGGTCTATAAAATGCTGAAGAAAGTCGTTGTGTACCGAGGCTACTCCCACATTCATATGGGTGTTGAGCTGGTATGTAAGAAAGCCTATTCCGTTACCGAGAAAGCTTGGATTAAACTCATAGAACTTGTCAACTGCATTGTATATCTCAACTCGTCCGCTGGTGTTTACTCCTGCTTTTTCCAGAAGCTCAAAGGCATCTGCCTTGATAAGTGCCACATAAGCCACAAGAATAACCACAAGTGCAACGGATATAAAAATTACAAGTCCGTTGGCGGTTTTTGGACTGTATTTTGCCACAAAACGCAGAAAGTACCCAAAGGCAAGAGCAATGACAATGGCAATAATTGCAATTCTCTTGAAAGCTGACAAAAAGCAGAAAATACTAAGTGCCAGAAGTATGAAATACGCCACACTTTTACGGGGTTTATAGAGCATATATATGAGGTATGCTCCGAGGCAGAAAGCAAGCTCGTGGATTTCTGCCTGAATGATTATATCCCCCGTCTCAGCGGCAAAGGTAACAATGAGAGTTATAAACTCAGAAAAATAACTTCCTATGCCGTACTGCATTATGATAGTGGCTATCATAAGGATATTTGCTATGAGAATAGCCAGAAGATTGTACCATATGCCCTTTTCGCCAAAGATATACAAAAAAGCACCTGCGGCAAGAGCGAAGGAAAGCGTATTTACATATATAAAGGACGAAGAAAGTCCTCTGGAAATTACAGACACATCGGCAGTGCCTGCAAACCATATAAAAAGCGATACAACCGTTGTTACAAGAAGAGGTACACTGTACGAAAGAGCCGCCCTGAAAGCGGTAACTCCCCTCGCAATGTCCGGCTTATACAAAAACATAGCTATTGCCGAAAAAGCAAGCACAAGGGCAAAGGCGTGACGGTATGTGATGTACAGTCCCACGGCTATAACCTCTGTGAGGAAGTAGTACATCATTACGGCTACTGCCATAAAATAAAATACTTTGAATTTTTCAAGGATTTTATTTTCCACCCATTTGCCCTCCTTTATTAGTTAATTGGCTCGGAAACATACTCCTTCTTGGCAGAAATGGCTTCGGAAAGAAGCTTTCTTGCAGTTTTGTTTTCCTTAAATGTTTCCGCAATACCGATTTTATATTCTATTCTCACATTGCGGTGCTGATCCCTTTCATCAAGCCGAAGTCTGAAAAGTCTCATTATATCTTCCACTGTAATATAGTCGGTACTGCTTGCCAGGATAACAAAACTTCCATTACCGTTGTAGATAAATTCCGCCTTGGATTTGCCAAAGGATTCCTTGATAAATACAGTGAACATCTTTATGATTTCGTCCCCTACATCTCTGGAACACTCGCTGTTTATCCGCATGAGATTAGAGATATCCACCATACAGTAAACCTCTCCGTCATCCAGAAGCTTTTTATCCATGGATTTCAGATATTTATCCATATATGCTCTGTTGTTTAAATTGGTAAGGTGGTCCGTGTAGAAAATGTAATTTATTATATCTCCCGTTCTGCCCAGTACTATTGCACCGCCTGCACAGAGAATAACAAGGAAGAAGAATGCTATTATTGTGTAGAGAATTACATTTACACTCTCCCTTACAGATGCTGAGGAAAGCACGGAAATGTAGCTTGCACCAAGATATTCGTTGTATTCATCGTTGGTTTTCATAGTCACATCGTAAAGAGTGGTAAGGTCATTTATAAGCAGGTCTATCTCTGCATCAATTTCCTCTTTGATGGCGGCATAGTCGGGATTGCAAAGCTCTGTACAGGTTTTGCCCGAGAAAGCACACTCTCCGCCGCAACCGCCCGTGCAACGGGTAAAGGTATCTATCACATATCTGCTGTATGCAGAGTCGATTATTGCGTGCTCCTTGTTTTCGTTGTGGTCTCTCCAGCTATATATGAGTTCATCATATGTTACGGTCTGGTCTCCTGCAAATTCCTGCAGATTTCTTTCGTGGAGGTTATCGAGAATGTATTCGTATGTTATATTTGTATTCCCTGACTCCCTCATTTTTTCCACATAGGCATCAATTACGGTGACAACATCCTCAACTATGCTCATTTCCTTGACATTGGATATGTCATTGTTGTCTATTCTTGTGGTGTAGTCGGAGACGAGAACACTCTTGTTGTCTGTAACCTGATATTTGTATATTTTTGAAAACAGAGAGGAAACCTTAACCGCCTTGAGGTAGTTGAAATCCTCTGCCAGATCGCCAAAGGATGCTCCCGTGGTTGTGGACCTGTAATAACTGCTCTTTTCTATCCGCTGGTAAAGAGTACTGAGGGTTTCATCTATGCTGCTATCTATAAGCTCCATCATTTCTATGTAATCGTAGTTTGCGGAATTTAAGTTTTCTATGGTATTGCTTGCAGGTGCCACATTTACATACTTCTGACTGAACTGGGCAAAATACACATCCAGTGTTTCGTCAAGAATTGTCCTTGCAAAATCCGCACCCTCTCCGCTTGTTGCGGCAAAGGATACGATAAATGTGCTTGGCTCATACACATATTCCTCGCCCTCTTCAAGCTTGGCTTCCTTTCGGGCAACCTTGTCAGCATCCTCGATGGGGGTTATATCCATACGGGAAATAAGACTGTCTACGGAATATATGCCCGTAAGCCCCATTCTGTCTACCACCTTTGACATAACTGCAGAGGATTTAATTTCGTTTACATCCAGTTTTTCCCCTGTAGGTGCAAGTCCCTGCTCCGCCTGCTCGTCGTTGTAATGGATAACCTCCGATGCAATGTATGTGTTGGAGCGTGAAAGCTTGAAATATATTGCATATGTCAGCAAAAGGCAAAAAACAACTATGAACGGCAGAATCTTTTTTATATATCTGAAAATCTGAAAACTTTTCATCTTGTCCTCCTTAGTGTTTTATGCTTTTGAACTGCTTGGATATTTCGTACAGCATAAGTGCCATATATGCAAGTAGTGCAAAAATAATCAGAGATTTAAGCTCGCTCATAAGAGAAACTCCGTAGATGCTCACTGCAATGCATTGATTCATTCTGTAATCGGAGTATTCCCTGCCGGCACTTATGGCTTCTTTCTCAAAGCCTTTTATGCTGTTTTGCATATTTACTATAAGCTCATCGGCTGATGCACGGACATCGGCACTGCTTTCTCCTGCATTCATCTTTCCTATGAGGAGGTTGTTATCCATAATGGACTTTTCGTTGGATGCCACATTGTCGCTGAAATTTGTAGCCATTACCGAAAGCTCATCGATGCCGACCTTTGTTCTTCCCATATAGTACTTGCCCGCCTGATCCCACGTGGGAACCAGTACGACTCTTGTCATCTCCTCGGAATAACGGGCAATCGCCTGATTGCACAGGTCAAAGGAAACTGCATTTTTCTGCCTGTCAAAGTCCGTATTGGTGTTGTGATAATTAAGCCTTTCGATATATCCTGTTTTGTCCTTGGCTATTCCGTGCTGAAGGATAAGGGATTTGAGGTTTTCGTTAATCTGGGTTTCCTTGAACTGATAAACCTTGCCTGCAATGGAATTGAAGGTGGTATTAGAGCTTGTGACAAAGCTTGGTGCCTTTGCCGCCATACCGTAGAGATAGTTTAGTATTGCCGAGGTTTCCTTTTCAAGATAGGAAACTATATCCATATATTCTGTTTTTTCAAAATCCTCGTCATGGTCAAGAAGGTTGATTTTAAAATTGTCTGTATACCTCTCTGTGTAGTACTCCTTGTATGCGGTGGTAATAAGCTGAATTACATTTTCCGCATCCAGATGTGATGTGTGACGGGATGCGTGGTATTCCACACAAAACTCCGTTGATATGTGATACTGGGATTCGTCTCCCACTCCGCCCTGAACATGGGGATAAACCACAAGACAATTCTTTAACTGCTTCACCGTTACATCCTCAAGGGCACCTTTTTTGATTGCCCTTGCCACAACCTCGTCGCATATAATTTCTGCCATATTGTATCTTGTGCCGTTGGAATTGAGTGCCTGAGAAGCCTCGGAATAGTTGAGGGAAATTATGGCGTGTACTGATTGTCTTAAATCCAGATGATTGAAAATGCCAAACACTGCCGTAAACAGAAATGCAACTATAATAACCCACACACTAAGGTAATTTGCCTTTTTAAAGACATTTACAAATTCCGTACGGTTCATATTTCTTGATTTAAAGTATATTACCGCCGCCGATGATGCAAGAATTACAAGTGCAACAAGAACGGGGATTTTCTGGAGAATTGCCGTAAGCATACCGTCTGCCTCCTTTCGGCATTAAAATTTGTTGATATCTATAATTACAAGCTCAGGCTGATTGTTAATGCGGAAAACACCTGTGTTTTCCAGTCCGGAGCTTACTATGAGCGGTCTTCCGGCAACTTTGTATCTGCCGTATACAAAGCTTCCCTTTCTCTCAGGGAAAAGTCCCCCCTCGCGGGTGTACAGAGGACCTAAAACGGGAACTCTGATGCTTCCTCCGTGGGTATGGCCGCAAACCATAAGGTCACCCCAGAAGTCGTGATTGAACTCTTCAAAAATGAAAGGCTCATGTATTGCGGTAATTTTGAGATTTTCGGGGTTTGTATTTATGTAGTCAAAGAAGCTCTTTTCCGAATATGACCAGAAGCAGGACGGATTTGATGTGAGAACGCCGTAAACATCCACCGTTGTTGTTCCTACGGTTATGGTATCGGTTTCGTTTTTGAGCACCTTTATTCCTGTTTTTTCAAGCTTATCTTCCAGGCTGTCCGGAACCTCATTCAATCTTTCTTCGTCACGGTTCCCCTTTGAAAAACCGAATTTTTTATCCATATCCTTTTCCGTCAGGGGGAAATCATACACCCTCTCGACCTCATTGTTGCCATACACATAGTAGGCGGGGGATATTTGTGCAAGCTTGCCGCACAAATCCAGCACACTGTCAAAATCCTCTTTGCCCGAATCTATTATATCGCCTGTGCATATGATAAGGTCAGGCTCCAGCTTTTTAACACGGTCTACAAGCTTGCTGTTGTCTTTGCCATAGGTGCAGGTGTGCAAATCCGAAATCTGTATCACCCTTACACGGTTATTGATTTTGAGACTGCTGACATCATAAAAGGTCTCTCTGAATTTTCTGTTTCCTATGTAACTGCAAAGAACAAGGGCAAGGCAAAGAGCCACTGCAATAAACGCCATACTTATCACAAAGAATTTGGCGGTTTTTATATTCTTCTTTACCTTGGGACTTGCCATAACCGATGGCTTTTCTTTTGGCTTTCTCTTTTTAATAACAAGCTCCCTGCCAAAGCCAAGGACGGAAAATATCGCAAGGCTTATTTCATTTTTGGTTTCCTTGGAAAGCTCCTTTAAAGGATAACTGCCCCAATAACCTACAACAACACGGTCAAGGTCCATTTTTTCCAGAACAAAGTTATCCACCCAGGTATTGTATATGTCTTCGGACAGCATATTTTTCAGGTGTTCTTTGAGCTTTCTTTCCATCTTATCAATGTCATTTATCTTTTCAAAGCTTTTGGTTTCATTTTGCTTCATATTTCAAACTAACCTTTCAACAGTTATTGTTTTTTGTAAAGTTCCATAGTGGACTTTGCAACATCTCTCCAGTTGTACTTGCCAAGTATAAATTCATCGGTGCCGTCTCTAAGCTTATTTACAATTTCCGTATCAGTGAGCATCATCTGAAGTTTTTGTGCCAGATCCTCCACATTGCCCTTTTTGAAATACTGTGCTCTGTCTTCCGCAACTGAAGTGTTTTCGGGGATGTCCGAGCAAAGAACTGCATTGCTGTATGCAAGTGCCTCAAGAAGGCTAAGGGACATTCCCTCAAGATCCGAGGGGAGAGTTACCAAATAGGCATTTGAATACATTTCCTTTAAGATATCCCCTGATATAAATCCTGTAAAAATAATGTTGGGGTTATCCTTTGCCATACTTCTGAGCTTTTCCACATAATCGTCGGTATCACTTGTATCGCCTGCTATCACAAGCTTTTTGTCTGTTGTAATCCTGTTGTATGCATCTATGAGGTAATGTATGCCCTTTTCTGCCGTGAGACGGGATATGATACATATGTAGCTGTCCTTGGTAAGACCGTACTGCTTCGTTATAAGGTCAGCTTCTCTGCGTTCCGGTCTTTCTATACCGTTATGGATAATTACGCCTTCTCGGTTGTAGGTCTTTTTGAAATAATCATATGCGGCATCGCTGAGTACTATTATTTCGTCTGCATACTTTGCCAGAACCTTTTCGCCAAATTTGATGTACTTGGAGGCAAAGCCCTTGCCCCACTTTTCCCTCTGCCAGTCCAGTCCGTGTACGGTAGCCACACACTTTTTGCCAAAAAGCTTGGGAATCCACAGCGCCGCACAGGGGCCCTCTGCGTGAAAATGCACAACATCATATCTTCCGAATGCGGCACTTATTGCCGCAGTAAAGGAAGCTATCATTGCCGCCGCACCTCTGGCATTTACAGTCCACGCCTTCTTAATCCTCACACCTTTGTACATATTATCCTTTACTGTGCCCACATACTCGTTCTCCACCTTGTCGGAGGAACGGTTGTAGCAGGTGACAGATGCACCAAGCTCTGTCAGAATGGGACAAAGAGTGGTAAGAACATTTTCTATTCCTCCCCGTCTGGAGGGAACTACTTTGTGACCTATCATTGCAACTTTCATAGTACAAACCGCCTTTTTTATTTATCTGCCCGTAGCTGTAAGCATAACTATGGGGGTTTCCAGCATAATCTTCAAGTCATTGGGGAAGGTTCTTGTCTGTATGTACTCAATATCCATTTCCACCCACTG
>JAZPXS010000241.1:0-4393 GCA_045543775.1 Clostridia bacterium | reverse complement strand
AATGCCTGCTCTGTCATTTCGTCAAGATTGTCAAGGAACACCTTTTCATCTATACCGTAATCCTTTATGGTTGCCTTGATGCCCACTTTCTGTTTAAGCTCATTTATTGCGTCTATAAGAGCTTCCAGCTTATCTTCGTCGGTTTTGCCGCCAAGACCAAGATAATCTGCAATTTCGCCATAGCGGCTGAGTGTGTGGGGGTGGTCATACTGGGAGAAGGTTCCCATTTTTACAGGTGTTTCCGATGCGTTGAAACGAAGTACTTCTTCTATCATAAGAGCGTTTGCAACACCGTGGGGCAGATGGTGAAAAGCACCAAGCTTGTGTGCCATTGAGTGACACACGCCAAGAAATGCATTTGCAAATGCCATACCTGCCATTGTTGCCGCATTTGCCATTTTTTCACGAGCGATAATATCCGTCTGTCCGTTTTCATATGCTCTGGGCAGATATTCAAATACAGTCTTAAGAGATTTAAGTGCAAGACCATCTGTGTAGTCGGTTGCAAGCATTGCGGCATATGCTTCAAGTGCGTGAGTTACTGCATCTATACCCGACGCCGCTGTAAGTCCCTTTGGTGCCGACATATGAAAATCGGCATCTATTATTGCCATATCAGGCATAAGTTCATAGTCTGCAAGAGGATACTTAACACCTGTTTGTTCGTCTGTGATTACTGCGAAAGGTGTAACCTCAGAACCTGTACCTGCAGATGTGGGAATTGCAATAAAGTATGCTTTTTCACCCATTTTGGGGAATGTGTAGATACGCTTTCTGATGTCTATAAAACGCATTGCCATATCCATAAAGTCAGCCTCGGGGTGTTCGTAGAGTACCCACATAATTTTTGCAGCGTCCATTGCACTGCCACCGCCAAGGGCGATAATTGTGTCAGGCTTGAATGTCTGCATCTGAGCTGCGCCATTCTTAGCGTTTAGGAGTGTGGGATCAGGCTGTACATCAAAAAATGTTGTGTGCACGATACCCATTTCATCGAGCTTATCTGTGATGGCTTTTGTATAACCATTTTCGTAAAGGAAGGTATCTGTTACGATAAACGCTCTCTTCTTACCCATTACAGTTTTGAGTTCATCAAGAGCAACAGGCAGACATCCTTTTTTGATATATACCTTTTCAGGTGCACGGAACCAAAGCATATTTTCCCTTCTTTCAGCTACTGTTTTGATATTGATAAGATGTTTTACACCAACATTTACAGATACGGAGTTTCCACCCCAGGAGCCGCATCCCAATGTGAGGGACGGAGCAAGCTTAAAGTTGTAAAGGTCACCGATACCGCCGTGGGATGAAGGTGTGTTAACAAGAATACGGCAAGTTTTCATTCTTGCAGCAAATTGATTAATTTTTTCTGTCTCGGTTACTTCGTTGAGATATACAGATGAAGTATGACCAAATCCGCCATCTTCTACAAGTCTCTCTGCCTTATCAAGAGCATCTTCGAAGCTCTTTGCTTTATACATTGCAAGAACCGGCGATAGTTTTTCGTGGGCAAATTCTTCAGAAAGTTCAACTGATTCAACTTCCCCGATAAGAATTTTTGTGCCTTCGGGAACTTTAACTCCTGCAAGTTCTGCAATTTTTGCTGCCGGCTGACCAACAATTTTTGCATTGAGGGCACCATTTATGATGATTGTTTTTCTCACCTGCTCAGTTTCTCTGTCGTTTAAAAAGTAGCATCCACGTGTAGCAAACTCATCTCTTACAATATCATAGATATTTTCAAGAACGATAACAGACTGTTCAGATGCACAAATCATACCGTTATCAAATGTCTTTGAGTGAATGATTGAGTTAACTGCAAGGAGGATGTCCGCACTGTCATCGATGATTGCAGGTGTGTTTCCTGCACCAACGCCAAGTGCCGGCTTACCGCTTGAATATGCAGCCTTAACCATTCCGGGGCCTCCTGTTGCGAGGATAATATCTGCTTCTTTCATTACAGTGTTTGTCATTTCCAGACTTGGAACGTCAATCCAGTCGATGATACCCTCAGGTGCGCCGGCTGCAACTGCGGCTTCTAAGACAAGTTTTGCAGCTGCAATTGTGCAGTTCTTTGCTCTTGGATGAGGAGAGATAATGATTGCATTTCTTGTTTTGAGTGCAAGCAAACACTTGAAAATCGCTGTGGATGTAGGGTTTGTTGTAGGAATAACTGCTGCGATTACACCAATGGGCTCTGCAACCTTCTTAATGCCGAATGCTTTATCTTCTTCGATAATTCCGCAAGTTTTTGTATCCTTATAAGCATTGTATATGTATTCGGAAGCATAATTGTTTTTAATAACCTTGTCTTCTACAACACCCATCCCTGTTTCTTCAACTGCCATTTTAGCCAGTGGTATTCTTGCTTTATTTGCAGCAGATGCAGCTGCCAAGAAAATTTTATCAACCTGTTCTTGTGTGTAGGCGGCAAAAACTTTCTGTGCTTCTTTGGTGCGTTGTATGGCTTCTTCGAGTTTTTCAACGCTGTCTACAATTTCGTAAATCTTGTTTTCCATAATTTATTATCCTCCTAATTTTGATTAACTAATTGATTATTAAGATGGGCCAAAGATAATGCCAGATTTTCTTGTTGAACAAGCACATCTTTCGGTACATTCAGCTTTTTAGGTGTGAAGTTCCATATTGCTTTGATATTATTCTTAAGCATAAGGTCGCACACTTGTTGAGCTGCATTCTCATTAACGGTTATAATTCCGATTTTTATATTATTGTTTTTACAGAAGCTTTCAAACTGCGTCATAGGATATACTTCTTTGTGCAGTTTGCTTTTTTCTTTTTCCACAAGGTCAAAGGCGGCTGAAATCTCAACTCCGTATTCGTTGAAGCCTTCAAAATTCAAAAGAGCCTGACCAAGCTTTCCTGCTCCTACAATAATTGCTTTTGCCAAATTGCTGTAACCCAATGCATTTTCTATACTTTCTATCAAATCCTTGACAGAATAACCAACTTTAGGTCGTCCCGCACCGCTGATTGAGTTTAAATCCTTGCGGACCTGAACTTCGCCGAGCGACAATTCTTTAGCTATTGTAGTTGCGGAAACATACTCATTATTATTTTTCGGTATCGCTCTTAAATACTGTAAATAGTAAGGCAATCTTCCGAGCGTTGCTTTTGATACTGAGCATTTTTCCATTCCAAAGCCTCCAATCTCATTACTTCATTAATATTTTAACATTGTATTTCACTTTTGGGAATTATTAAAATGTTGTATCGGTAATATCTTTATCGATATACCCCTAATCGATACGTATACTATCTAATGCTTTTGTAAAAAAAGAGAAGATTGCCGTCTTTTTCTCAAACGGCAATCTTGTACATTTAATTTCATCACTTTTTAATATATACGGTTATTTATTCAGTGCCTCGTCGATAGCCTTGGCAGCAGTCTTGCCTGCTCCCATAGCAGATATAACGGTAGCTGCACCTGTAACCGCATCCCCTCCCGCATAAACACCATCACGGGAAGTGAGACCATCCTCATTAACTACAATGCCGCCCCAACGATTAACTTCAAGGCCGTCAGTAGTTGATTTTATCAGCGGATTCGGAGATGTTCCGATAGACATAATAACAGTATCAACATCTATATTGAATTCACTGTCAGGAATCTCCACAGGACGCCTTCTGCCCTTTTCATCCGGTTCACCAAGTTCCATCTTTACGCAGGTCATACCGGTAACAAATCCATTCCTGGGGTCTTTTGCATCATCAACATTATCATAACCAAGAATTTCTATCGGATTACACAAAAGCAGAAATTCAATTCCTTCTTCAAGGGCATGCTCAACTTCTTCATATCTTGCAGGAAGTTCTTCCATAGAGCGTCTGTATACTATGTATACCTTTTCTGCCCCAAGACGAAGTGCTGTTCTTGCTGCATCCATAGCTACATTGCCACCGCCAACAACAGCAACTTTGCCACCCTTCATAATTGGAGTCTCAGGATTTTCTAAATAGGATTTCATCAAGTTGCTTCTTGTGAGAAATTCATTGGCAGAATAAACGCCATTCAGTGATTCTCCGAGAATTCCCATAAAATTAGGAAGTCCTGCACCGGAACCAACAAATACGGCTTCATATCCCATTTCAAATAGCTCATCTATTGTAAGAGTTTTTCCTATTACAACATTGGTTTCTATTTTTACGCCAAGCTTATTTAAGGTATCCACTTCTTTAGCAACTATGGCTTTGGGAAGTCTGAATTCGGGAATTCCGTAAACCAGAACACCGCCTGCTGTGTGAAGTGCTTCGTAGATTGTAACAGCGTAGCCTTTCTTTGCAAGATCGCCTGCACACGTCAAACCCGAAGGACCTGAACCCACAACTGCAACCTTATGACCATTTGATTTCGGAGCAGTGGGTTCTTCTG
>JAZPXS010000240.1:0-5849 GCA_045543775.1 Clostridia bacterium | reverse complement strand
GTCTATCCTTGCCTATATAAGCAATAAGGTCACTTATTCTCACAACGCACCCCTCAAGGGTAGATGGCATAATAGAATTGGCGTATGCTTTATCCATATAACACTTTTTATATATGCTGTCAAACTCTTCAAAATCATTGACTGTCCAAGGGACATATTTCATCATTTCTGTTTCACCATTATGACACAAAATACCATCAAGAGTCTGCAGACTGATATTGTAGCAGAAAATTTCGTCAAGTACCCTGACGCTTTGAACATTATGCAAAAAATGAGTTCCTGTCTTTTCCATACTTATAATATCAAGAAATTTTTCTCCTGCATGTCCAAAAGGTGTGTGACCGATATCGTGTCCCAAAGCAATTGCTTCAATAAGGTCGGTATCAAGACCAAGCATTCTTCCGATATTGCGTGCAATACGGGATACAAGCTGAACATGAAGAGCACGTCTTGTAATATCATCATTTTTGTAAAGTGAGAAAACTTGCGTTTTATCTCCGTATCTGTTATAATACGGACAATGCAGAATTTTTTCTGCATCACGAACAAAAGCAGGTCTCCAGAGAGTGCCCTTGTCCTGACCCTTTCGTCTAATTGCACGATCTTCCAGAATAAAGCGGTCACCTATTCTGTTTTTAATTTTTTCAAGTGTTTCCTTGTTTAAATTTTTGTATGCTGACAAAAACTCTCACCTCACTTTATGCCTGTTTTGTTTATATTATAACATATGACTTCCTCTATTGGCAATAGTTTTTAGAAAGGATTGATTACCCTTGAAATATATGAGTATAGCTCTGGAAGAAGCACAAAAGGCTTATATGGAAGATGAAGTGCCTGTTGGCTGTGTAATCACATCGGGCGGAAAAATAGTTGCCCAATCACATAACACATCCACAAAGCAGAAGAATGCCCTGTGTCACGCAGAAATAAATGCTATAAACGATGCCATAGCACATCTTGGGACAAAGGAACTTAACGACTGTGATTTGTATGTAACCCTTGAGCCTTGCCCTATGTGTGCAGGAGCTATAATAAACTCAAAAATCAAAAGAGTTTACATAGGTGCAATGGAGCCAAAAAGCGGTTGTTTCGGTTCGGTGGCAGATTTTTGTTCTGTCGGCTTTAATCATCATCCCGAAGTTTATTATGGAATAAATGAAGATGAGTGCAAAAAAATACTCGTTGATTTCTTTAAAAATAAAAGATAGTGAAAAAGAGACATTGCTGTGTGCAATGTCTCTTTTGGCGCGCCGCAGAGAATTCGAATCCCTGACCTTCTGATCCGTAGTCAGACGCTCTATCCAGCTGAGCTAGCGGCGCAAATATTAACAACGCTGATTATTATAACACAGGCTTTTTTAAAAGTCAAGCATTTAAAATAAAAAAGTCCCGTTTTTTTATCAAATCCGGGACTTTTTAATATTAATGTTTATTATTCAGCAACACGAATGCTGTATGCAGCTCTCTGTGCAGGAATGCTCATTGTTGTCATGTTAGATGCAACAACAGTAATCTTTGTACCTTCTTTTAATTCGGTATAATCAATTGCAGAACCGTCAAGTGCGAGAACCTTTGTAGTACCGCTTACATTGAAAGCTGTCTGTTCCATAGGATTTTCCTTGTTGCCGATAACAACCTGGCTTATACCATCTTCGGATATAACTTCGCAAACTGTTCCTTCAATTTTTTCTGCAACCTCACCTTCTCTGAGTGTTACTTTAAGTGCATTTGTGATGGGAGGAAGACTTAATGTCATAAATTCATCATATACAATATCAAGCATCTGACCTGCGGTAAGTGTTGCAACAATACCGTCCGGATCTGCATCTGCAGGCACATTTACAAGCACTTCACCCTGAAGAGCATCATATACAGCAAGCATTCCCTCTGTCTGGGAAAGATACATAACTGTTGCAGGATCTTTTTTATCTTCCATTGTTATAGTGATAACACCATTTTCAATCTTTGTGTCGCAAGGAATAATTTCTCCTGCAAAAGCTGCGGGAACATAAGTTACACAGTCTTTAACAACGGGCTTGGAACCAAGCAAAATCGGTGCAGTTTTTGCAAATGTGTATCCATCTTCATAAATGTTAAAAGTGCAGTACTGAGGCATTTTTTCAACTACAACACCATTTGTTTCACTATCCCATGTAACTGTAAAGCCAAGAGCTTCGCAAACCTTACGAACGGGAATCATAATGTTTTCGCCATCTTCAAGATAGTCAGCTTCAATCTTCTGACCGTTTACTATAATAGCTTTTTCGGGTGCTGCACTGATAAGAACCGGTGCATCAGATGCAAAAACAAGGATGGAAAAAAGTGTTGCGGCAATTGTTATGCCAGAAATGATTTTTTGGATTGTTTTGAATTTCATAATTATTAATCTCCTTTTGTATTATAATATATTTTCTAACAGTGTATCGAATTCTTCGCTCGTTACTCCTGCTGAAGTCAGTGTTAAATAAACTCCGTCAAACTCAATATATGCACATATATTAAGTTCTCCTTTTTCAATGAGTATTCTTCCTTTTGAGGCTGAATATATCTCATTTTCTCTTTCTTTCATAATGCTTGTAATCTCATCACCGTTTTTGGTGACAGAAAGTGAAACTATTCGTCCGGGATCTGATTCGTCCAAAGCTACTATGCTGTTAACATCATTTATGACCTTACCGGTTGATACATCTTTAAGAATGCTGTACTGTTCCGGAAAACTCCATTTCATACCTGCAGGCAATGGCAATGTTATATCATCCAAAGAAACACCCAGATATTCAACATACTCATCCTGATTTAATAGGATTGTTTCTTCCTTGATTGCATCATTCACAGCATTTTCAATAGAAGCAACCGCATCATTTTCAACCATTCTGCTTTTTTTACTGTTTGCAGGTGTTTGCTCAGGGACTGCTTCCGCTAACCGGATACTGCGGGTTTTTTCAACAGAATTATCGGAAGCTCCTGTATGAGGGACAAAGTATTGTGAAGCATACAATCCGCAACAAAGCACGACTGCTGCAGCAACACTTGTCAATGCATAGTAATTAATTTTATGAACAGTTTTCTTTTTTGAATTTTCGAAAATCTTTTCAATTAATTGTGTGTCACCGTGAATGTTGTCATTGGCTGATTTATATGCCGATTTAAAATTCAACGTTATCCCCTCCTTTCAGTTTGGAGCGTAGCATTTCCCGAGCACGATGAAGCTGTGATTTGATTGTAGATTCTCCGGTTGACAACAACTTGGCTATTTCCTTTACCGACATATCCTCGTAGTAAAACAAATGTATTACTGTTCTGTATTTACGAGGAAGCTGTGCCACAACAACATAAACTTCTTCAATTTCGGGCATTTCTGTAGAAATATCCTCTGTAAGCGGCACTGTTTTTTTATGCCAGGAGGTTGTAAATGAACTCTTTGAACAGTTAATTGTTACACGTAACAGCCAGGCCTTGATATGTTCTTCGCTTTCAAATTCTTTGTCAATTTTTATGTATCTCAGAAATGTTTCCTGAACAACATCATCTGCCCGTGTTCTGTCCTGTGTTTGTGACAGAGCAAGTCTGTATACGGTATCAAAGTATTTCTTCACGATTTCATGTTTATACTCAATATCGTTTTTTATCGGGTGCACCGTAACCCCTCCTACTATGAATACTTATAAGTATACCAAAAGGTTGCAAAATATTTTAAAAAATTTTATTAAACATAAAACCGCGAAAAACGCGGTTTTATGTTTAGGCTATCATATATCCATAATCACCGGCAAAATCATAGGTTTCCTCTTTGTTTCAGTATATATTCTGTCAGAAACCTTTGCTTTGATATTTGCTTTGATTGTGTTCCAGTCTCTTATTTTGTTTTTCTCGCAGTTGTCAAGGCACATTTTTGCGGTTGAACGAACGTCTTCCATTAAGTTTTCGGATTCACGCACATAAACAAAGCCTCGCGAAATTACATCCGGACCTGCAAGTACCATACCATTTGCACTGTCTATTGACATCACTATTATTATAAGTCCGTCTTCACTGAGATGCTTTCTGTCTCTTAAAACAATATTACCGACATCGCCGACACCAAGACCATCAACAAGAGTTCTGCCTGCAGGAACACTGTCTCCGCATTTGGCAGATGTATTTGTAAGCTCAAGAACCTTACCGTTTTCCAATATAAACACATTTTTTTTATCGATACCCATAACCGAGGCAAGCTCCGCATGCTTTTTGAGATGGGTATACTCTCCGTGTACAGGAATAAAGTACTTGGGCTTTGTAAGAGCAAGGATTATTTTTAGCTCCTCCTGACAAGCGTGTCCGGAAACGTGAACATTGGCACCACGCTCGTGAATAACCTCAGCACCTTTTTTTGCAAGTTCATTTATGACATTCGAAACAAGCTTTTCGTTACCCGGTATCGGATTTGCAGATACAATAACAAGATCACCCGGAGTTATTTCCACTTTTCTGTGTTCGTTGAATGCCATTCTGTAAAGTGCACTCATTGGTTCTCCCTGACTTCCGGTAGTTATAATTACAAGCTGATTGGGGGGATATTTATTGATATGGTCAATATCTATAAGTACATTGTCGTACACCTTGAGATATCCGAGTGATGATGCAACCTCAATGAGATTGATCATACTTCTTCCGGAAACTGCAACTTTGCGTTTGTTGGAACGAGCAGCATTGATAATCTGCTGAATTCTGTGGACATTTGATGCAAAAGTCGCAACTATAATTCTTCTGTTTGTAGCCTTGAACACTGTATCAAATGTGTGACCAACAAGGCGTTCTGACATTGTAAATCCCGGTCTTTCTGCATTGGTACTATCACTCATAAGTGCAAGTACTCCTCGTTTTCCGAGTTCTCCGAGTCTTGTAAGGTCTATCATTTCCCCATCAATTGGAGTGGAATCAATTTTGAAATCTCCGGTATGCACCACAACACCCAACGGCGTGTGAATAGCAAGTGCCACTGCATCGGCAATAGAATGATTTGAACGGATTATTTCCACACCGAAAACGCCAAGCTTTATTACATCACCGGGGTGAACAATATTAAGCTTGCCTCCTGCAAGGAGATTATGCTCCTTGAGTTTATTCTGAACAAGACCAAGAGTAAGATTGGTGCCGTATACAGGGACATTGAGTTCCTTCAAAAGATACGGAAGTCCGCCGATATGGTCTTCGTGACCGTGAGTCAGGACAACAGCTCTTACCCTTTCTCTATTTTTTATAACATAGGAAAAATCAGGTATAACAATATCTATACCCAGCAGTTCCTCATCAGGAAACGCCATACCGCAATCGATAAGTATTATATCGTTCCCGTACTCCAGGGCGGTTATGTTTTTTCCGATCTCATCAAGTCCACCCAAGGGAATAATTTTTAATTTTGATTTTTTTGCCACAATTTACCTCCATTCTTTGTTTGGCATTATTTTATAAAAAGTCTTTGAATATCAAAAAAGGTAACCGATATCATAAGCACCATAAGAAGTACAAAACCAACGAAATGAAAAAATCCTTCTTTCTCTTTTGGTATTGTTTTTCCTGTTATAAGTTCAATTATGATAAAGAAGATTCTTCCGCCATCCAACGCAGGCAATGGCAGAAGATTAACTACGCCAAGATTGATACTTATAAGCGCAGCAAAGCTTAGTACATTCATAAGACTGTATATAAAACCAAGTGCCATTCCTTCCTGTGCAGCATTTCCAATCTCATTAACAATACCAACAGGTCCACTGAGGTTTGAAAATGAAATTTTACCGGAAATTATGTCTGCAAAGGATCCGACAACTAATTTAATTACAAAAATACTCTGCCTGTATGCAGCAGGTAAT
>JAZPXS010000239.1:0-3909 GCA_045543775.1 Clostridia bacterium | reverse complement strand
AAAATGTAATATGAAAGCACTTGCACAAAATCATACAGTTATTTGCAGATCCGAGGATCCAAATAAAGATTTTCTTTATACACCGTCGCTTATAAAGGTTAAAAATGACCGATACCTTGTAAGCTACGATATTACAGACCGTTCAGGTTGTATATGTGCATCCGACGACGGAGGTAATACATGGATTACCAAAGCAGAGAGGGATTTCCACCATGCTCGCCTTTTTATGGATGGAGACCGCATATATCTGTTGGGACATATGGATGACCTTGTAGTATTCTATTCCGATGATAACGGCGAAACATGGACAGAGGGAGCATTTCTCACAAAAGGGGAGAAATGGCACCAATCCGCCTGCAGTGTGTGGTATAAGGACGGATATGTTTATCTCGTAATGGAAGTACACTATACACTCCCTGACGAAGAGCCTTTCGACTACAAATACTGGCAACCCAATATACATGCACCGGTACTTTTGAGAGGAAAGCTCGGAACAGATCTTACAAAAAGAGAAAACTGGCTTTTTTCCGAAAGAAAGAGATTCCGTGATGTTATTAAATCCGAGTCGGAGCTTGAGTGGTTTGGTGTTCCGTTCCTCAGAGATTGCTGGGACAAGGAGAACTGCGTAGGCACAACCAACGCTCCCGAATACCGCTCAAAGTATGACTACAAGAATGACAAAGAGGGGATAGAATTTTCCACTCATCCCATAGGCTGGCTGGAAACAAATGTAGTGCAGATTACGGATCCGTATCACTATTGGTATGACAAAAGCGGAAAAACTCTTCATCTCTTTATGCGTGCTCATACTGCAGGAAGCGGTTACTGCTGTCTTATGAAGGCAGTGGAGAGAGTGCGTGACGGCAAAGAAGTAATAGATATAGAATGTGAAAAAGCCCCCTCCGGTAAAAAACTTGTATTTCTTCCCATGCCCGGAGGACAGATGAAGTTCTATGTTAAATATGACGAAGTGACAAAGCTCTATTGGCTTGTATCAAGTCAGGCAACAGACACAATGCGGCGTGTAGAATATCTTCCCGAAAACAGATACAACATTCCTTGTGATGAAAGAGACCGACTGGTTCTTCATTTTTCAAAAAATATGGTGGACTGGTGCTTTGCAGGTCTTGTTGCAAAGGGAGATGATTCCGGGCAGTCACGTCATTATGCAAGTATGGATATAGACGGTGACGACCTTATCATCGCATCCCGTTCAGGCGATGAGGATGCATATGATGCGCATTGCGGAAATATTCTTACTTTCCACAGAGTTAAAAATTTCAGAGATTTGGTATATTAATTGGAGTGAACGTAATGGAGTACAATGACCGTCTTTTTGCCTTTGAAAATATGTTTGGCAAAGGGCAGCTCAAAATAGGTATAGGAGAAATCTTTCAGGCTTCGGAGCTTTCGGTGATCCGCGGAGGAGAAATAAGGCTTCACACCCAGAAGTGTGATGAGATTACCTATGCCATATCCGGCAGTGCCGAATTCACCTCCGGCAACAACAAACACCAAGTAAAAGCAGGACAGATTCATTTTATAAAAAGCGGACTTACACACAGAATAGAAGCTTCCCCCGAAGAGAATTTTCGGTACATATGCATTGGCTTTTTACCGGATATGTCCGCCAAAGCTTCCCTGGCATTTTATGATGCAGTGGGAGACAGTGATTATATTGTTGCAAATGACAATGGAAGTATAAAGGTGCTTTCGGAGTTTCTTATCAGAGAGTTTTACAACCAGGACGACCATAGTGCAGAAATGATAAACAGCTATATTTCCCAGATTTTTGTGAATATTGCAAGAATACTTTCCACTCAGGAGGATGTATATACACGCAACCACAGCAAAAAATCCGGTAATTATGCTATGTACAAGATGCTTCGTTATGTAGACCGTGAGTATCTGCAGATTACAAGTGTCAGCGAAATATCAAAGGCACTGTCCTACAGTGAGTACTACTTGTCCCATCTTTTCAAGGAAAAAATGGGTGTAACCTTAAAGGAATACCTCACAAAGAAAAAGATTGCCTATGCGGCAGAGCTTTTGCGTACAAGTGATATCACTGTTGAACAAATAACGGACCACCTGAATTTTTCCTGTCCACGTACATTTCGCAGAGCTTTCAAGCAACATACGGGTATGACACCTACAGAATACAAAACGAGTTTATAGCAAATAATGTCCCTGTAAATGACAATTATTTATATTGCATTCAGGGGCATTTTTTGGTATATATAGAGTATAAAATTATTTTGAGGAGGAAGTCAAAATGAAAGTAGCTGTAATAGGTTGTGGTACAATTGCCAACAATGCACATATTCCCGCATATATGGCAAACGAAAAGGCAGAAATCAAATATTTCTGTGATATTATTCCCGAGCGTGCAGAAAAGGCGGTTAAGGATTACGGTTGCGGTATAGCTGTTACCGATTACAACGAAGTATTAAACGATCCCGAGGTTGAGGCAGTATCTGTTTGTACTCCCAACAAGATGCATTCCGAAATTGCTATTGCCGCACTCAAAGCAGGCAAGAATGTTCTTTGCGAAAAGCCTGCCGCAAGAGTATATTCCGAAGCACTTGAAATGCAGAAGGCTCAGCACGAATCCGGCAAGGTGCTCAATATCGGTGTTTGCAACCGTTTTAATAACGGTGTAAGAAAATTAAAAGAGCTCATCGATCAGGGCGAACTTGGTGAAGTATATCATGTTTATGTAAGCTTCCGTTCACAGAGAAGCATTCCCGGTCTTGGCGGTGCATTCACTACCAAGGAAATTGCAGGCGGCGGTGTTATGATTGACTGGGGTGTACATTTCTTTGATATAGTTATGTACTGCTGCGGCGATCCCAAGCCTCTCTCTGCAAGCGGTGAGACATTCTCCAAGCTTGGAACTCCTATGGATGGATATGTGTTCAAGGATATGTGGGCAGGTCCTCCCAAGCTTGACGGTATCTATGATGTAGAAGAGGGCGTAACCGGTATGGTTCGTACAACAGGTCCCGTTGTTACATTCAACGGTGCATGGGCTCAGAACATTGGTGAAAACGAAATGTACATAGACTTTATGGGTACAAAGGGAGGAATACGTCTCCAGTACGGTAAGGACTTTACATTCTATTCCACAAAGAACGGTATGATTTCCAAGACAACATATGATTTCAATATCCCCAATATGTTCCAGTGTGAAATTGACTCATTTATCGATTGCATTGAATCCGGTGAGAAGCTTGCTTCCCATATTGATACAAATATCATAACAGCACAGATGATGGATGCTATCTACCGTTCCGCAGAAGAACACAAGGAAATTACACTCTAATTTATAAGTTATAACAAAGAAGGTTTCAGATGTATGTCATCAAAAGTATATAACATAGCCCTTATTGGATGCGGAAGCATGGGCAGTGCTCATCTTGACGATATATGCCTTATGGATAATGTTGCAATAAAATGCGTGTGTGATTTAAATAAGGAAAGAGCACAAAAGTTTATGCACAAATACCATGCCGAGGGTTATGAAACAGATTATAAAAAAGTTGTTTCTATGGATAATGTGGATATAGTCATTATATCCACATATCCTTCCACCCATCTCGAAATTCTGAAAGAGGCAATAAAAAACGGCAAGCATGTATTGTGCGAAAAGCCAATTGCCGAAAATCTTGAGAAGGGCAGGGAATGTGTAGGATTAATCAAATCCCATCCCGAATGTAAGGTTCTCATAGGTCACATCCTCCGCCACAACAAAACATATCAGGCTGTGGCGAATATGATACAAAGCGGTGCTATCGGAAGTCCCATAGTTATGCGTATGGCACAGAATCACCATACCATGGACTGGCAAAAGTACTTGAATCTCATAAAAGAGACTTCTCCCATTGTGGATTGCGGAGTACATTACAT
>JAZPXS010000238.1:0-7250 GCA_045543775.1 Clostridia bacterium | reverse complement strand
GCAATTGCCATAACAAGAACACCATTCCAGATTACAAGAATCATATCTGACAAGGTAGGAACAAACAATTCGCTTCTTATACCCAGAAACACGCTCATCAGAACAAATGTTGCAAGAAAATTTATCATCATTGAAAGACTTTTATCATAGTTGTATTTCTGATTTAATGCTGTAAAAGAACCATAAGAGACAGCACCCAGCAAACAAAAAATTATACCTTTAAGCGACGCTTTTTCAAAGCTGCTGACACCGACAATTGCCACACCAATAAAGGATATTAAAAGAGCTGTAATTTTTCTTGCGGTAAATTTTTCCCCCAAAAGAATACAGGCAAATACTACGCTCAAGATAGGCCACATATAGTTGATTATAAATGCCTGAGATGCAGGAAGTAGGTCAGCTCCGCTATAATAAAACAAGTAATAAAATGCAGTTCCGGGTAGCCCTATAAGAATTATTGTTATATAGTCCTTTATGGTGTAGCCCTTGAGCATTTTTATTTTTTTGTTAAAAATATTTACAATGCCAAGAAATAAAAAAGCAAATAAAGAGCTTATCCATAAAAATTGAAAACTATTTACAGAGTCAAGCATCAGCTTGCTCACTGTAGCAATGGTTGACCAGAGAAACACAGTGATTGCTGCGAGTATGTATGGCTTTTTCATTTTATCCTCCACAAAAACATTGACTTATATTAATTATTTGTACTTACCTGTTCAAATCCTGTTTTACGGAACCTGACAAGGGCAACGATTGATGAAATAATGGCAATGCTTTCACACAATATACCCCCGAGACTAAAATTAAAGCTATTGTATACTATCCAGGAGGGAGACATAATTGTCATCTGGAAATATCGTATGTGTTTGCCGTTATTCATCCACATAAATATACTCATTACAAACAAGGCGACATATGGAATAGCGGATATAAATATCATAAACCAATCACCAAGGATTATTACCAGCGATATCAGATAGCTCGCGGTATACAGAACATTGACCAAAATAAGTTTCCATAGCTTTTTGTCTTCTTTTGAAAAAAGCAGTCCCCTTATAAGATTGACAAAATTGTACATAGCACCAGCATATGCTCCGATAAGAAGAAAATTTATAACAAAAGCCATAGAACCTGTACCTTGCATAACAAAAAACAATTTATTTTTCTTGCATTGAAAAGACAAAATTATGATGACAAGGCCAATCATACCAAACAACTGACCAACAAGCTCTCTACTACTCATATTAATTAACCACCTTATAAGTTGATATTTAAGTAAATTCCCAAAATCTATTAAGATTTTGGGAATTAAAATTAGAAAATCTCTGTAACAGAGGATTTATCTGCAACGCATAAAAAAACACTCTCACCTACAACAAAACCATTTTCCTCAAGCTTGCTTTTAACTGTATCAAATGCAAGCTCCGGTGAGTTATTGCTATCACTTAAATGTCCCAGAACTATGTGTTTAGTTCCCCACAAAGCAAGTTGTGTTGCTAGCCATGCACAGTTATCATTAGAAAGATGGCCCTTATCAGAAAGAATACGCTGCTTTAAAGGGTATGGATAGCTGCCTGATTGCAATTTGTTTACATCGTGATTTGCTTCGATAACAACAGCAGTGCATCCTGCAAGAGCTGAAAGCATATGTTTTGTTATACAACCGGTGTCGGTGGCAAACCCCAATTTCACATCACCAAATGTTACGGTATATCCAACAGATTCAATTGTATCATGCGGAGTTTTAAAAGCTCTGATGCGTACGTCGCCTATATCAATGGGGGTGTTAAGAGTAACTATATTTTCGGTGTTGTAATATATGCCACCGGAAATTCTTTTGAGAGTATTCTCCATAGCATATATTGGTATTCCGAATTTTTTTACCAAAACATCAATACCGCATATGTGGTCGCCATGGTCATGGGTAATAAATATTGCATCAATTTCCTCAGGAGAAGCTCCTATGCTTTTGAGAGAGTTTGCTATTTTCGAAGCACTCACACCGGCATCAATCAGTATAGATGTTGTGCCATCGGAAATGTACGCACAATTACCGCTGCTACTGCTATAAAGTGTACAAAATCTAATCATCTATCCTCTGAATATCTGCTCCAAGATTACGGAACTTCTCAACCATATGTTCATATCCGCGGTCAATATGGCGTAAACCGTCAACCTCTGTAAGACCGTTACACGCAAGAGCTGCAATAACCATACTTGCCCCTGCCCGTAAATCTGTTGCTGTTACTTTTGCCGGAGAGAGAGGTGCACCGCCATTTATAATTGCCTTTTCACCATCAATACTAATTTTTGCGTCAAATTTAACAAGCTGTTCTATATATTGAAATCTGGTTTCCCAAACCCCTTCTGTTACTACGCTAGTGCCATTGACAGTGGAAAGCATTGCAACTGCCTGCGGTTGGAGATCAGTTGGAAATCCGGGGTACGGCATTGTTTTGATGTTTATGGAAGAAATCGGTCCGTTTGTATATATGCGTACCTCTTCATCGCCTTCATCAACACCAAAGCCCATTTCTGTAAACTTGGCAGTAATTGCATCCAGGTGTTTAGGTATTATATTTTTTACTACAACATCGCCTCTTGTTGCAGCTGCTGCAAACATATATGTACCAGCTTCTATTTGATCAGGAATTATAGAATACGTTCCGCCTGAAAGTGAAGCTACTCCATTAATCTTGATTATATTTGTTCCTGCACCTCGGATTTGTGCTCCCATTGAATTCAGAAAGTTTGCAAGGTCTACAACATGAGGTTCCTTTGCTGCGTTTTCCAAAATAGTTTTACCGGGTGCCATGACAGCAGCCAAAATCGCATTTATTGTTGCACCAACTGAAACAACATCAAAATATACATTTCCGCCCTTGAGTGATGAAGCATCAATTTTTATAAATCCATCATCCTCTGCAACACGACAATTAAGTGACCTGAAAGCTTTAAGATGTTGATCTATAGGTCGGCTGCCAAAATTACATCCACCCGGAGGAGGAACATGAGCATTTCCAAAACGACCAATAAGTGCTCCCATAAGATAGTACGAAGCCCTCATTTTTTCTGCCAGAGATTTTTCGGCTACATATGTTTTGAGTTCACTTGAATCGATTATGAGAGTATTTTCGTTCTCTTTGGTAACCTTAGCACCCAAAGATGAAATCATTCTTATAATAATATCAACATCACTGATGTCAGGAACATTTTCTATACGACAAACGCCTCTCACCAAGAGTGTTGCAGGAATAATTGCTACAACGGCATTTTTTGCACCGCTGATTACAACAGATCCTTTGAGCGGTTTGCCGCCGTTAATCAATAGTCTTTCCACAACAATCCCCCTATTTTTTGTTAATTGTAAAATATGGAATTATTCTTCCCAGTTATGATAAATTTCCTGAACATCATCATTGTCTTCAAGGCTCTCGATAAGTTTTTCCATCAAGGTAATATCGTGTTCATCTGTAAGCTTGATAGTATTCTGCGGTATTTTCTCAACACCAGCAGATTCAAACTTGTAATCTTTTTCTTCCAATGCATCTCTAACAGAACGAAGATCATCAGGAGATGTTGAGATTTCGTAAAATTCACCTTCACCATTAAAATCTTCGGCACCGCAATCCAGTGCATCCATCATTAGAGTATCTTCATCTACGTCATCTGCTTTCGCCACAATTATCATACCCTTGGTATCAAACATCCAGCTTACAGAGCCATTTGTACCAAGATTTCCGCCGAATTTGTCAAAATAATGTCTCAGATCACCGGCAGTACGATTTCTGTTATCTGTAAGTGTCTCTACAATTACGGCTACACCACCAACACCATAGCCTTCATATGTAATATCTTCATAATTATCGGTATTGAGGTCACCGGCAGCTTTTTTTATCACACGCTGAATATTATCATTTGGCATATTAAAAGAACGAGCCTTTGCAATGGCATCCTTTAGTCTGCCGTTAACTTCCGGATCAGCACCACCCGCTTTGGCGGCAACAGCAATTTCTCTTCCCATTTTTGTGAATATTTTTGCCTTTTGTGCATCTGATTTTTCTTTTTTGTGTTTTATGTTATTCCACTTGGAATGTCCTGACATAATTATTACCTCCAAAAATAAATTACATTTAATTATATATTACTGTACAGCCTGTTGTCAAGCATCAGAGTATCCTATTTTATTTTTCTTGATTCAACATAAAAACGTTTATCACATGCTTCACCCATAGAAAAAGTTTTTCGGGGAAGTGCACCATCAACTGCAACTGTCTTAAACAAATCAGATTTATCCATCGAATCAAATATTATACCGAAATTGTTTCCGTGTGACAGCTCTTCGACGACTGTTTCACCATGAATGTAGTCAATTTTCCCCTTTCGGGAAGAAAGGTATTCATCGAGAAAATTCTGCACGGAGCCGATTGTGATATTGGCTGTTGGATTATTTACACTGTAAGATGTTTTATTGCCGTTATGAACAAGTACAAAGCTCTGACCGTCACATCCTTTATGAGCAAACTTTTCCAATTCGGATACAAAATCATTAGAATCAAGTTCAAAAAGAACGCGGTGAATTGCTTCAAACTCAAGAGAATCATCATGGAGATTAACTATTTCACACAATGCATAACGAGCAAGTTCTGCATTTCCCGGAATAATTCCCTCTTTAACCTGACGGTAATACTCTTTTGCTGTAGCCAGAGAATGATTTCCATCACCCATTGCATATATCAGCGGAGTCTTGTCGTTCAACAAATATTTTTTGTTGAATTTTTCGATATCGTCCAGGGAAGAAAGATTATTTTCCAGTTCCTGTGCAGCACTATCATTTAAGACATAACCGGTAATATGACCGGAATCCATCATAAGATCAAAATCATATATTTTTTCAAATGATTTCTTTTGCTTCTCTAATTTTTCTATTATATCTTTTTCGGGGTTATCTATAAGAATCATTATGTGAGGAAGTTCAAGCTCGGCATCTCTTCTCACTTTGAGCCGGGGCGGAATGCGTTCTACAACAGTTTTCTCGGTAGCACGAACTCTTGTTGTGCTTCCTTTGGAATAATCATATTCTTCCAAATCTATTGCACCAACAATACCCTTTCTTACAGCACCGTTTTTTAAAGTACGCTCAACATATACATAGCACTCTCCAAGAGATTTAAATACATCTCCTGCTATGTACTTTTTCATATTCTGGTTTATTTCTTTAATTTTCTCGTCAACGTCATCATTTTCAAGGTAAACTTCGGGTAAAATCAGCTTGTATGCCGATACGCTGTCACAAGTAAAATCACTTACCCTATCCCAATATTGTGGTTCAGAGGTGTACTGATCGCAAGCAACTGTACCCCATTTTGTCATATCAGCATCCTTAGGAATAAGGATTTCTGCTTTTTTAAAAACCACTACTATCATCCTCTCTCTTTTTAAAATATTCAATTACTTTTTTCTTATCATTACTAACGTTATAAGCCAGTTCTTTCTCATTAGCAAAATGTTTTTCTCTGCGAATAAACTTTAAAAATTGAATTGTGACGTATTTTCCATAGCAATCTATTGCCTCGTTAAATATATGCGTTTCCGTCCTGGAACGATTGAGATTATCTGTAGTGGGATTTTTGCCAACATTGGTAATTGATTGATACGTCTTTCCGTCAACTGTTATAACCGTAGCATACACACCGTTTTGAGGAAGCAAAACATCGTTCTCCGGTTCGACATTCACAGTAGGAAAGCCAAGTTTTCTTCCCAGATGCTTCCCATCCTTAACAAAGCCTTTTATCGCATAAGGACGGCCAAGATAACCGCATACGGATTCCATATCACCATTCAAAATCAAATCACGTATAAGCGTTGAACTTACAGGAACACTACTCTCAAAATCTGAATACACTGTATCTATTATAAGGGTTTCTATATTATATTTTTTGCACAGAGCCTTTAAATTTTGTGCATCTGCACATCTGTCTTTGCCAAATCTGAAGTTTTCACCAACAACAACCCAGAGAGCATTGAGTTTTTCCGCAAGGATATTCTTTACAAACTCTTCCGGCATCATCTCTTTTATGCCGTCATCAAGATTATGACAAATAACTTCATCAATCCCAAGGCACTGCAATAAATTATTTTTGTCGTCTTTATCTGTTATAGTCTGTGTATGGTTATTATTTATAATGTATGCCGTACTCTTTAAATTAAATTTTTCAGAAATTTCAACCGTAGCATCAATAAGCTTTGTATGCCCAATATGTATTCCATCAAATTTACCCAAAGTAACAGCACGGGATAAAATCTGCATAATTAACACCTCATTATACAAATGCCTTATCTATTTTTATAACTTGTCCTTTTTCCCCGGCAATTACTGATGCAACTCCTACAAAAGAATCAGAAGAATCGTATACTCTGTACATACCCGATGGCATATTTATTCTTGAGTAAGCACCGTTCAACAGTCTGGCACGCACTATATCATTGACTTTAAGAATCGGTAAGTCCTCAAAAATCCGATCAACACATCCGAGAATTTTTTCCGGCCCGTTATCCTTAACCAGTTTTTCAAGCTCGTCAAAAGTTACCGCTTCTTCGAGCGCAAAGACAGCTGATTTTGTTCTTAAAAGTGATGTCATACAAGCACCGCAACCAAGCTTCTCGCCTATGTCATTGCATAAAGAACGGATGTATGTTCCTTTTGAGCACAGAACTCTTAAAGAAAAATCCTTGCCTTTAAAGTCTAAAAGTTCACTTTCGTAGATTGTAATCTTACGGGGCTTACGCTCAACTTCTATACCGCTACGAGCAAGTTCATAGAGTTTTTTTCCATTTTGCTTTATTGCACTGTACATAGGAGGAATCTGAAGCTGTTCGCCGGTAAATTCTTTCAAGATTTCATTTATAACATCTTCTGATACGTTCGTATCGTCAGTTTTAAGCACTTCTCCCCAAATATCATATGTATCGGTAGCTATTCCCAGTCTGACGCCTGCCACATATTCCTTGTCCGAAAAAGTAATCATATCGCAAGCCTTGGTAGCTTTTCCAACGCAGATTGGCAGAACACCTTCTGCATTTGGATCGAGAGTGCCTGTGTGTCCCACTTTTCTTGTGCCGAGAATTCTTCTTACAATATTCACAGCGTCGTGGGAGGTATATCCTTTTGGTTTATTAATAACTATTATGCCGTTTAAATCTGCCATAATTAAATAACCTTTTTTATTTCTTCAAGTACTGTTCTTTTT
>JAZPXS010000237.1:0-18313 GCA_045543775.1 Clostridia bacterium | reverse complement strand
GACTTTTATGTTACGGTTATGTTACAATAAATTATATTATATAAATTCGGAGTGATTTATTATATGAAGGAATTTAAATTCACCAGAAACAGATATATTTTTCTATACGACATTCTGGGTGCCTGCATCATATATATGCTGAGTATCCTCTTTGTTTTTGGTCTTTCCAGTGCCACCGTCAGGGTGACCACATATTTACCTGTGTTTATCTGCACACTTGCAGCGGTCTGCGGTGTGTATTACATTTCGGGAGCATATCGTGTGCTGTGGCAGTTTGCAGGAACAAGGGACTACGCAAGGATGGGTATGGCATCGGTCATAGCTGTTGCACTGGCTCTTATACTTTCTTTGTCACTTCGGTATGTTTTTGAAGATGCATATACCAGCAATGTGAGAAATTTGTTGAGGCTCGGTCTGCTTTTGTCTTTGGGATTGGTTATATACTCTGCATTTCTCAGAATGCTTATAAGAGCTTTTGCAAAAATACCTGCTCATCACGACTCAGGCAGTGACGAACCCGAAAAGAAAAAGGTACTTGTTGTAGGTGCAGGTGTTGCCGCATCTATGCTCATAAGAGATATGGCAACCAATGAAAACTTCAACTTCAAAATAATCGGAATGGTGGATGATAACCCCTCAAAGCTGGGCAGTGTTTTTTGCGGGTATCAGGTGATTGGAGACAGAAACGACATCCCCTCCATATGCAAGAGACTTTCTGTTGATGAAATCTTTATAGCAATTCCCTCTGCAGGCACAACAGACAAAAATGAGATAATAGAAATCTGCACAAGGACAAAGGCAAAGGTAAAGATTGTCCCTGCATTGGACGAAGCCATAGCTTCCCCCGGAAGCAGTAATCTTATAAGAAGCGTTCAGATAGAAGACCTTCTTGACCGTCAGGCAATAGTTCTGGATAATGAGGAGATAGCCGGATACATAGAGGGCAAAACTGTGCTCGTAACGGGCGGAGGCGGCTCCATCGGTTCGGAGCTTTGCCGTCAGATAATGCGTTACAAACCCTCAAATCTTGTTGTTGTGGATATATACGAAAACAATGCATACGACCTTCAGATGGAGCTGAACCGTATGTACCCCGACAATCCTCCAACAGTGCTTATTGCATCTGTCCGTGACAAGGAAAGACTGGAGGAAATATTTGATACATACAAGCCATACATAGTTTTCCATGCGGCGGCACACAAGCATGTTCCCCTTATGGAGCAAAGCCCCGGAGAAGCCATAAAGAACAATGTTTTCGGAACATATAATGTGGCTCTTTGTGCCGACAAGTACGATGTAAAGAGATTTGTTATGATTTCCACCGACAAGGCGGTAAACCCCACAAATATAATGGGTGCCACAAAGCGTATGTGCGAGATGGTAGTTCAGGCAATGCAGAAGATAAGCAGCACGGAGTTTGTGGCAGTACGTTTTGGAAATGTCCTTGGCTCCAACGGAAGCGTAATACCGCTTTTTAAACGGCAGATAGAAAACGGCGGTCCCGTCACTGTAACCCACAAGGATATAACAAGATTTTTTATGACAATACCCGAGGCGGCACAGCTTGTGCTTCAGGCGGCGGCCTATGCCAAGGGAGGAGAAATCTTTGTTCTTGATATGGGCAAGCCCGTCAGAATATACGACCTTGCAAAGAATATAATCAAGCTCTCCGGATACACTCCCGGAGTGGATATCAAGATAGAAGTTACGGGACTTCGCCCCGGCGAAAAGCTTTTTGAGGAGCTTCTTATGAACGAGGAGGGACTCAAAAAAACCCGGCACGAAAAGATTTTTGTGGGTGCACCCCTGGAAGTCAGTATGGATAAACTCGGTGCAGACCTCAAGCTTCTTGAGGAAGCGGCAGAGAGCAATAATATAGAAAAAATCAAGGATATAGTGGAAAAGGTAGTCCCCACATACATAAGAAACCCCGAAACCGTCAACAAAACCGAAAAAGCAACTGTCTGATGGTAGGAGTTGTTATATTCAAGGATTTTGAAACCGGCTCCTATGAAAATATGACGGTGACCTGCTTTGCAGGCAATAGCTTTGCAGACATAGAGAGAAACGGTGATTTTGTTTCGTATCTTGTTTCCGCCCGTACAATAAAGGTGAGACTTATTGCAGGAACAGAGGATGCATCATTTTGTCCGTCGTACACGGAGCTTCGCCGGATATGCGATGAAGCCAAGAGATTTCTGTGTGAAAACAGTTATTGCACCGTGGCGGAATTTGCAGGAAGCGATACGGATATTTCCTTTCGGTTTCGCTCCGGAAAATGCGGTGTCTATGCTCCCGTTGATATGAGAAATCTCCGGAATCTGAAAACCGACGATATATATGCCCTCTGCGGAGAGGTTAAGGACAAGGAACCGCTTTATTTGTCGCTTCTTTGCGATGTGCTCAACTTCGCCGTGCAGTTTCTCCTTGGTGCCGAGGAAGAGATTTACGGATTCTCGGGGACCGGAATTTATATAAACACTTCGGTGTTTGTGCAAAAAATTCATCCTGCCGGTAAGTTTTCCAAAAACAAAAACCGTTACAGACGCCACAAGATTGACATTCGCAAAGCGAAAAAGGTCTCTTTTGATATGGAAACGGAAGCTGTGCCTTTTACTGCAGGCTCAAGGATAATAAACAGATATCGCAGTCTTAAAAGAAGTGCACTGGAGCTTGTTTCAAGTGATTTTACAAAGTCAGAGCTTTTCCGCTTGCCAAAGTCGGAAAAACTGCACTGTCTGGCGGAAATGTTTTATGATGAACTCAAAGATATGCTTACGGTGTACACCTTTGCCTTTGAGGCACGGTCTCACATATATTATATTGGTATAAAAGACGCACTGTCTTTAATAACCTGCGGTGAAAGTATGGCAGAGCCTCTGGCAAAGCCTGCAGGAGTACTCAGTGCAAATATGAAGCTTCGTGAAAAGCTTCCGAATCCCGATTATTACACATCATCGGGAAAAGCCCTATGGAAGAAGGATTAAATGTTATGAAAATCAAAGAAGGATTTATGCTGAAAACTGTTGCGGATAGCTTTGTTGTGGTACCTACGGGTGCAAATATTGTGGATTTTTCCGCTATGATAACTCTCAACGAAACAGGAGCTTTTCTTTGGGAAGCTCTCAAAAATGATGTAACAGAGGAAGATCTCACATCCGCACTTATGTCGGAATATGAGGTTGATGAAAAAACAGCAGGCGAGGATGTGGCAGAGTTTGTCGCAGTTCTCAGAGATAAAAAGGTAATAGAATAAAATGATAGTAAACGAAAATGCCAATTACAGCATAAATGATGTAGGACCTCTTATCGAGGAGTGCATTTCGACAGGGACTATGATACGTCTTAAGGTCAGCGGGATAAGTATGACACCGCTTCTTCATAACCTTAAGGATTCCGTGGTGCTCTCCCCTGCGGAGAAGGTAAGAAAGTACGATATAGTCCTCCACAAAAGAGAAAACGGACAGTATATACTTCACCGCATAATAAAAAAACGCGGTGATGTTCTTACTATTGCGGGAGATTTTGAGGTGGAAAAGGAATACCCCGTATCCGCCGATGCAGTTATTGCCAAGGTGGTTTCCTTTTGCCGCAACGGTAAGGAGTACAAAACGGATGATTTCATCATAAAGCTTTATTCCCGTATATGGGTTTTCATTTTCCCTATAAGGCATCAGGTCCTTTGGGGATTCAATCAAATCAGGAGGTTAGTCCATGTTAAGAGGAAAAGCTCCGGCTCTTAAGTGGCTTTTTAAAGCCGCAAAACCCGTTGCAAGGCAGATTATTCTGCTCTGTGTTCTGGGTATATTAATATCATATATATCGGTGAGCTTTGCCCTTGCAAGCCGTGACCTTCTTGATTTTGCAACAGGTGCAAAAAGCGGCGGCTTTGCAAAATGTGTGTGGGCGATGGTGCTTCTTCTTGTATCGGATATAACGGTGCAAAGCCTGTACAATCTTCTTTCCGTAAGACTTGGAGCCGTTACAAAAAACAGAATTCAAAGGAAGCTTTTTTCCGATATTACCCTTTCGGACTACGAAAGTATAGCCGGATATCACACAGGTGAGCTTGTAAACAGGCTTACAAGAGATGCCCGGATTATAAGTGACAATCTTATTGACCTTATTCCCTCGGTTGTAATGCTGGTGTCGGGTGTGGTTATGAGCTTTGCGGCACTATGTATGCTGGATGTTACTCTCGCACTTGTTTGTGTTGCTCTGGGACCTATAGTGGTGTTGGCATCGGTATTGTACGGCAGAAGAGTCAAACCACTCCACAAGGCAACTCTTGCAAGCGACGGAAAGATACTGTCCTTTATGCAGGAAACCCTACATAACCTTTTGGTTTTCAAGGCATTCCGCAAGGAAAAAACGGCAGAGGACTATACTGCCCGCCTTCAAAAGGAAAACTATCGGCTCAATATGAAGGTCGGTTATATAAGTCTTATTGTTAATGTACTGTATTTTCTTGCACTTACGGCAGCATATTATTTTGCCGTTGCCTGGTGTGCCTACAAAATACGAATCGGAATAATGACGGTAGGCGGATTTGCGGCTGTAATTCAGCTCGTAAGCTCGGTTCAGAGTCCTTTCCGGGAAATTTCGGGCAGTCTTACCAAGTTTTTTGCAACTTGTGCATCTGCTGAGCGTATAATGGAAATAGAGGAAATATCAAAGGATGCTCCCTCGTTGGATGAACCGGGTAAATTCAGTGCTCTTACAGTGGAAAATGTAAGCTTTTCCTACGGAGACAAGCAGGTTCTTGAAGATGCTTCGTTCACCGTAAATGCCGGAGATATTGCGGTACTCACTGCACCGTCCGGAAAGGGAAAGAGTACTCTTTTTAAACTGCTTCTGGGAATATACGAACCGGATAAAGGAAGCATACATATATATAATGAAGAAAAAGAACCGGAAAAGAAATCCCCAAGGGCATATTTTTCCTATGTGCCTCAGGGCAATATGATAATATCGGGAACCATTGCGGAAAACATAACATTCTTTGATGATAACCCCGATATTGACCGGCTTAATATGGCGGCAGAGTGTGCCTGCATACGGGAATACACAGAGTCACTTCCCGACGGAATGGAAACACTCCTTGGAGAAAACGGTCTTGGTCTCAGCGAAGGTCAGATACAAAGGCTGGCAGTGGCAAGAGCTATATACCGTGATGCTCCCATCATTCTCCTTGACGAAGCAACAAGTGCTCTTGACGAGGAAACCGAGTGCACCATACTCGAAAATATAAAAAGACTATCTCACAAAACCTGTCTTATAATAACTCACAGACCGGCGGCTGTTGCAATAGCAAACAGACACCTGTGCATTGAGGAAATGAAAGTCGTTGACAAATTCTGACTTTGGCAAAATTGCACAAGCAAACCCCGGACTAATTGTTACTAATTTAACCATAAATTTACCAAAAATATATTGACAAAGTTTTTTTGCTTTGCTATAATGAATTCAACAATCAGTATATTAAATGAAGGAGATGTGTGACAAAATGAAATTAAAGTTTTCAAAAACTTTAGCAATCGCGTGCGTTCTCTGCATGGCTTTTGCAACTTTAACTGCTTTTGCTGCTGATAATGCAGTAACCACAATCACAAGCTACACCTATGGTAGCGACGCTGACATGACTATTGAGACAACAGTTGGCGATGTTAAAGTCGGTGACGAAATCACCTACTATGTTGAAAAAGCTGGTAAGATAGTTTATATCGATCAGGCAACTGCTGAAGCTGAAACTGTTGGCTTTACTTTTACTGCAGCTAAGAATGACGTACTTACTGCTGTTGCTAAGAATGGTTCTGACAAGGGATATACTTTCCCCACATTTACTTTTGCTGAAGGTTGTAACTACCTTTCGAAGGGTACACCTACAGTAACTAAGGGTACTGACTGGGGTGTTAAGAATACTGCATATGGTGATAGAACTGGTTACATATTCCAGGGCAATGTTACAGGAGCTGTGACAGCATATGGTATCAAAATTGGTGATGTAGAGCTTAAGGCACAAGGTTGTGACGAGGCTGGTAACTTTGTTATCGTTGTTGAAAACATGACTGAAGATGAATTTAATGCTGCTACAATTGTAGAGTTTGCAAGATAATAGAGAGGGAGGAGATAACAATGAAAAAATATACAAAACCCACTGTTCAGGTTGTAGAATTATCTGTTAAAGAATCCCTTTCGGCTATTCCTTTTGAATTTAAAGGAATGACAAAGGCATCACTTGGTAGTCTTACTAATGCAAGATATAACAATATCAGCATCTATAGAAAGACTTCTGCTCCTGCTGTACAGGGTTAATTTAAACTAGCTTAAACTGAATTTTTCAAAGCAGTTAAATTCAATTTAATATCTGAGAGGCAAAAAGGATTGACGACGGTCAATCCTTTTTGTTTTGTGTTCCTTTGATTTGTTTTTCTTGTTGATATACGGAATATATAAATTGACTATTTTGAATGGGTATGGTATAATAAACACAATCATTCATTTAGTGAAAGGGATGTTTTATGAAAGACAGAGTTACATACAAGCTTAAGATTGCAGACATATACTTTTTTGTGGATTCATATCCCGATAGCTATCTTGACGAAATTTTTGAGCCGTATATTACATCGGACACGCCATCTGATTTTGTCAGTGCAGTCTGCCATCTTACAGAGGATATCATAGATACACCCAAGGATGGAAAATTGACGAGCCGTGAAGCTAACGAATGGTACTCGGACGCTGAGGGCAGATACACGGTATGCTTCAGGGATCCGGATGAGGGCTTTGTGTGTGCAAGGCTCGATTATGACAACAAAACAAAATCCGGCAATGTGCTTATGCGTGATGTAAATAAGCTTTACGGCACGGATACGGAGTATTTCCTTTCCAATGTGGTAGAGTATTTGTTCAGACTGGTACTGCTATTTGAGGGCGGTTTCATTGTACATGCATCATCCATAATTCACGAGGGATACGGCATAGCCTTTTCGGCACTTTCCGGCACAGGAAAATCCACCCATACGGCACTGTGGCAGGAGGTTTATCCCGGAACGGAAATCCTCAACGATGACGGACCTGCACTCAGATGCAAGGACGGAATATGGTACATATACGGTACTCCCTGGGCAGGGACAAGCGGTATCAATGTCAATAAGTCTGCACCGCTTAAATCTCTGGTATTTCTGGAACGAAGTGAGGTAAACACCATACGCACACTGTCGGCACTGGAGAGCATACGAAGAATTTTTGAGGCAATAACCCATCCGGTTTCCGACGAGCTTATGAATGTGATTCTTTCCACAGTTTCCGCTTTTATAAGTGCCAATGAGCTATGTGTTCTGGGGTGCAATATATCCCCGGAAGCACCAAAAACCGTAAAAGATTTTTTATATAAATAAAGAGAGGAAGAAAAAAATGAAAAAAGTTATTTCTTTGTTAATAAGTGTATCACTTATGCTTGCACTGCTGCCTGTGGGAGCATATGCGGCTTTCCCCGATATGGCAGAGACACACTGGGCGTATGCTTCGGTGGAAAAGCTTGTTAATTCGGGTACAATAAACGGTATGCCCGACGGCACCTTTAGTCCTGCAGGCGTTGTTAGCCGTGCGGAATTTGTAAAGATGCTTGGCAAATCCACAAAAAAGTTTGAAAAGAATTTTGCCGATGTTCCCGAAACTCACTGGGCATATGATTACATAATGTATTCTGAGCTTGAGGGTGATGGAAACGGCAATTTTAATCCAAGTGCAACAATATCAAGAGGAGAGGTTGCAAACCTGCTCTACAAGCGTTATGCAAATGGTGCACAGGAGATTGCTCCGTACTATATTTCAAGTCAGGGTAACAATACAAATGCTGTAGCTTGGGTTTACAACACAGGTCTTATGATAGGTGCTGACAGACTCAATCTCCGTCTTGATGATACTTTGACAAGAGCCGAAGCAGCAGTGCTTATTGTAAGAGCCAAGGAGCTTAATCCCGATGCAAGAAACAACTTCATAGACAATTTTGACTCCGAAGTTTACAAAAATGTGTATGAGGGTTCAGCACTTTTCGATACACCCTATGAAGAAAAAGGAAATATAACATATGAGGAGCTTGCTACTGCGGCTATGAGATTGGAGTATAAGTATCGTACCCCTGCTATACAGTATAATTATGATGAAAAGTATGAGGGCAGATACGCTGTGCATTGGGATATCGCATGCAGATATGCTCTTGACGAAAAGGATTATGGCTCCACAAAGGAAAATGCGGACAAATATGTGACTACAGAAGATGCAATTGCAATGCTATCTCTTGCTGCTATGAACAGCAAACCCACAAACAACTTGATTGATGAGATAGGCAAAACTGCACATCCGGGAGTTGTAATTAAGGACGAAAACTCTGAATTTGCAAAGAGGATGTTCTATGCATACAGATTTGGTATATCTCTTTATGCGGATGAAAATATAAACCCCAAAAACCTCATAACAAAGAAAGAGCTTGCGTGCATACTTATGCAGTATGCACTCTCAATCGGAACTGAGACAGCGTACCATTGCGGTTATAATGCCGGATATATACCGGTATATCCCCGTATTGATGCCGCGTCTTATCCTGCAATGGCTGCGGAGTACGGTCTTGTGGCAGATTCCATTCCAAATTTTGTGTATGAAAAACCATACATTTCCGACAAAACTGTAAATCTAAGCCCCAAAAACTTTGCTTCCCACGGTGCAATGGCGGCAAACATATATTCGACAATGTTTATGTATTTTTGTGCTGCAGCATATGAAAAGGGTGCAGAGGTATATGTTGACTACTATCCCTCACTTGCTTTGAGGTATGATGATATGTCGATAACATTCAGAGTTAAATTCAGCGTTGAGAATGTGCCGGAGGGAATGAAGCTTTCTGATATCATAGCATTAGGCTCAGAAGTGGCCGACAGACCTCTCTTGTCCGGAGACAGTTTCTGGTGTGATATTTCTTCCAATCAGTCAACTGTGGGTAAACTGTATATAGATTATACCCTGATGACATTGGATCAGATAATAGGTTAAAAATGCTGAAAACACTGCATTGCGAGGCAAATCCGTAAAACCCTGTATTTCTTGGCATTACCACCAAAAAAAGGGAGTAAATTGAGGGTTTTGTGCGAAAAAATTTGTTTATTATAACTATTGCATATAATCCCATGATTTGATATAATGTGTATGTACCAAATTTACTTAGGAGGTAGTAGGTAAAATGAAAAAGAGCGAATTAGTAGCTATCATGGCTGAAAAGGCCGGCTTAAAGAAAGTAGACGCAGAAAAGGCACTCAATGCATTTGTTGACGCTGTTACAGAAGCATTAGCAAAGGACGACAAGATTGCTTTAGTTGGTTTCGGTACATTCGAAACTAAGAAGCGTGCTGCAAGAAAGGGTAAGAACCCCCAGACAGGTGCCGTTATTGACATCGCAGCTTCTACTGTTCCTGCATTCAAGGCAGGCAGAGCTTTAAAGGATGCTGTTAACAAATAATAGCTTTTTTGAAATTCGTGCCCCGCATCTTCATTTTGCGGGGCGTTTTTCATTCTTAAATTAAAAATTTTGCGGTGTGAAAACACACGCCAAACGCATTTGGATACTTAAGGAGGATGCATATGGATACTCAGAATATAGTTGACAGACAGCGCCGGACAAAAAAAGAAAAGCCAAAAAGAACACTTTTGCAGGAATATGTGCATCACTGGTATGTGTTTTTGCTCACCATTCTCACCTGCTTTGTGGGATATGCGGGAGAAATAATACTTTTCAATTTTATGTCACTAAGTCCTCTGCCCGGTTTTTTAGCTGCATTTTTTGCTATGCTTCTTGGGGGACTAATCAGCACATTGCCCTTTTTTATACTGAATCTCGTTTTGTTTTTCAAGCGTAAAAAACGCTATGCCTTGGTATTTCAGATTGTTGCAATGGAAGTTATCGGTATGGCATTCTTCCTATACAATCAGGTTGTACTCACTATGGTATAAACACGGAGGATTTATGCTTAAAGTTTCCAATCTCAAGCTCTTGGTTGGTACCGACAACACAGTCGAGGAGCTGGTTTGCAAAAAGCTCGGCATCGGTAAATCCGATATCACAGAGTGTATTCTTGTCAAAAAATCTCTTGATGCACGAAGACGAGGCTCTGTGTGCTGGGTTTGCAGTGCCTTGGTATCTGCCCTGAACGAGTCAAAAATATTAAAAAAGAATATAAAGGATGTATGTGAGTATACAGATGCCCCGTACACCTTTCCATATAGTGAAGTAAGCTCGGAGTCACGGCCCGTCGTAATAGGAAGCGGACCTGCCGGGCTTTTTTGTGCTTTGATGCTTGCCCGTGCAGGACTAAGTCCATTAGTGTTTGAACGAGGAAGCGAGATTAAAAAAAGAAGTGATGATGTGAAGCTTCTTCGCAAAAAGGGAGTTCTCAACACAAATTCCAACATCCAGTTTGGCGAGGGCGGTGCAGGCACCTTTTCCGACGGTAAGCTTACCTGCGGAGTAAATGACAAACGCATAGATTTTGTTCTTAAGGAATTTTCATCCAAGGGAGCACCGGAGGAAATAACATATCTTGCCAAGCCTCACATTGGTACCGATTACCTAAAAACCGTTGTAAGGAATATCCGTGAAGAGATACTTTCTCTAGGAGGCGAAATGCACTTTGACTCCTGCTTTACGGATATTGATATACAAAACGGCAAAGTTAATTCAATAGAAATTACGGATATACCGTCAGGCAAAAAAAGTAAAATCAAATGCGATACCCTTGTTCTCGCTCTGGGGCACTCATCAAGAGATACCTATGAGCTTTTGTATAACAAAGGCTTTGATATGATAAAAAAGCCGTTCTCTGTGGGAGTTCGTATAGAACACCCGAGACGGTATATTGATATGCTTATGTACAAGGATGAATTCCTTGCAGATACCCTTCCTGCTGCAGACTACAAGCTGAGCTGTCACCCGGGCGGAAGAGGTGTGTACACCTTTTGTATGTGCCCGGGCGGCGAGGTGGTTTGTGCTTCTTCTGAGGAGGGCAGAGTGGTTACCAACGGAATGAGCTATTTTGCCCGTGATATGGAAAACTCCAACAGTGCACTGCTTGTATCCGTATATCCTGAGGATATTGAGGGAGAAAGTCCCCTTGGCGGTGTGGAATTTCAACGCAAGCTGGAGGAAGCGGCATATATTGCCGGCGGAGGAGGATATGTTGCTCCCTGTCAGAGGGTTTCTGATTTTGTCAGCGGAGTTGCCTCAACGCAAAAGGGAAGCGTAGCACCCAGCTACAAGCCGGATGTGAGATATACAAATCTTTGGGATGTGCTTCCCGATTTTGTAGCAGGTTCCCTCAGGGATGCTCTTTTGGAACTGGACAAGAAGACAAGAGGATTTCTTATGGATGATGCTGTCCTCACAGGAGTGGAAACACGCTCCAGTGCACCTCTTCGCATTGTAAGGGGCGAAGATATGATGTCGTCTGTGGAAGGTGTGTACCCCATAGGAGAGGGAGCAGGCTATGCCGGAGGGATAATGTCGGCAGGAGTTGATGGGATAAAATGTGCGGAACAAATTTGTTCGGCTATAAATTCTATCGCACCGAAAAATGCCTGATAATAAATTATAATCTCACTGTTGGTGAAGCAAAAACCGGCAGTGAGATTTTTGTTGTAAGGTAGCTTTTGGCACAGATGCCAAAAGCAATATATGAGGCATTTTTCTTACTGTGTTGTACCTCCTCGCCGTACCTTTGTACTGTCTTCGTCGGTACGCCTTGTCTGCGATAGAATTTATACGCCTCACCCGATTTTATTACTATCGCACCGAAAAATGTAGGATAACAATATAATCTCACTGTTGGTGAAGCAAAAACCGGCAGTGAGATTTTTGTTGTCATTAATCTACTGATTATGAGAACTCGTTTTAAAAAACTCACAAAACTATTGAAATATAAATAGCTTTGTGTTAAAATTAAAACAAAAGAGGTGTAATGTATGAAAAACTATGAAACCATTGTAGGTCTTGGTTGCTTTACTCTTGGAGAAATTGCCAAAAAATTTAATTGTTGCATACCGACAGCAACAAGTTTAATTCAAAAATATCTGAAAAGAGGATATATTGAGCGTGTTCGACGTGATTTATATGTTGCTATCAGCGTTGAAACAAAGCAACCTGTATTATCAAGATATCAGATTGGCAGTCGATTGGCTGAAGATGCATATTTATCACACCATAGTGCATTTGAGGTTTATGGATATGCAAATCAAGTTTTTTATGAGGTTTATGTTGCAACAAAAACACGTTTTACGGATTTTGTTTATAACGGAATATTATATCATCGCATAGCACCCCAAAAAAATGCAGATATAAATATTGTAAATGGTGTAAAGGTATCATCCATAGAACAAACCGTTGTCGACAGCATTTGTGGTATGGAAAAAATCGGCGGACTTGAAGAAACAATTCGTTCGATTCTTCTTGTTCCGTCATTAAATGCTGATAAATTACTTGAAGCATTGGAAAATACCAATAATGGCTTTGTATATCAAAAGTGCGGATATATATTAGAGGGACTTAATGATTCTTTGCATTTGCCGGATAGATTTTTTGTAGACTGTGAAAATTATATTTCAAATGCAAAACGCTATTTGACAAAAGAGCATACAGGCTATATACTACATAAAAAATGGAAATTGTTTGCTCCGGAAAATATAAAAAGTATTATAGACAAAGGAGTGAGCGGATATGATAAAATTTGACAAAAACGCCATAGGTAGACAAGCAAAAGAGCTTGGATTTGTAAGAGATACATTTGAAAAGGTATGCAGGCTCGCAGATGTTTTAAAGTTCCTTGAAAATGATGATATTTTATCAGGGTGTCTTGCATTAAAAGGCGGTACTGCAATAAATTTAACTATTTTCAATTTGCCAAGATTGTCGGTAGATATCGACCTTGATTTTTCAGAAAATATCAGCCGTGATAAAATGCTTGAAAAACGCTCCAAAATTTCCGAGCGGATTTCAAAATATATGAGTGCAAATGATTATGTATTAAGCGATAAATCGAAACAACATCACGCACTGGATTCCTTTATTTTCGAATATCAAAACGCCGGAGGAATGAAGGATAATATAAAAATTGAAATTAACTATATGATAAGATGTCATATCTTGCCCGTCACAAGAAGAAAAGTAAATATTCCTTGGTTATCTGAGGATTTATATGTTTTAAGTGTAGCACCGATGGAGATATTTGCCTCAAAAATTGTTGCACTCTTAAACCGTACTGCACCGAGAGATTTATATGATATATATAATTTTCTGAAATTTGGGCTATTTGATGATAGCCAGCAGAATATGCTCAAAAAGTGTGTTGTGTTTTATTCCTGTATCGGCTCTGAAATCGTACATAATGAATTTACCTTTGACAATCTTTATAAGATGCCGCAGAACAAAATCAAAACGGACCTGTTGCCCGTACTCCGTTTTGGAGCATACTTTGATTTGAATCCTGCCCGTGAAAGAGTTACCAATTATTTAAAAGAGCTTCTTTTACTTACTCCGCAAGAAATGGAATTTATTAATCGTTTCAGCAAGGGAGAATATAATCCGGAACTTATTTTTGAAGGCGAGATGCTAAATAGTATATCTGTACATCCGATGGCAATATGGAAATGCAATAAGACTAAAGAAAATTTATCATAGAAAAATTGGTTTTAAATGTTAATTGTTACAAAATTGTTTCATTTTTTGCAAAACCAATACATAACACTTACAAATGATTACAACAGATTGACCAAAAGCTCCCGGTTGTTTTACAATAAACCTATCAAAAACAACCAAATTTTAAGGGGGAAAACCTATGAAGAAAATCATTTCACTGTTTTTGGCACTTACTATGCTGATTTCCATGGTTGCCTTTGCAAATGATGGCAATGTCATTTTGCAAAACACATCCAAGCTATATGAAAAGGAAGTGGCTGCCACTGCCGAAGCTATTTTGGAGGATGGCGGAAATCCGGATACATCAAAAGCGGAATTTTTGTACTGGATTGACCCGACTTACATAAAAAACAATTTATTCAAGGATAGTATAAGCTATATGTTTGTATATATTCCCGATGCAGAAACCGAGGATATTTATGCAGCTGATTTTAACCATAAAGGGTTAAATGCTCTTGCAAAGAACTTTACCTTCAACGGCAAGCTCAATTTGTTATATTCAGACAATGCCTTGGAGGATATACCTGAGAATGCTGAAACCGTTGTAAATATGTGCTTTGGCGGAAGATTAGCATTTTTAGCATACTATGTAGGCACCGATAAGGATAACTACATTATTTTGTATGACAAGTTTGATGACAGCAAATACAATGTAACCAATGTACAGGAGCTGGAGATAGAATTTGGCAAAGCTTATGCAGAAAAGGACTTTGCAGAGTTAATCAAAAAAGAGGCAGAGGCTTATGCCGACTACCTCAAAGAGCAAAGAGAAGATAAAAAAGAAGTTACATACCGTGATGAAAACGGCGATGTACAGACTTCCGCTAAGGATAAAGTAAGTAAAAAAGAGGATGACGACTGCGACTGCGACAAGCCGGATTGCGAAAATGAAGATTGCAGAGAAGATGCAAGGGAAGAGGAGATAGAAAAAGCAAAAAAAGACTCCAAAAATCCTGAGGATAAAAGGAAAAGAAAAATAAAGGAAGTTAAAGATTACGGTGTTTTTAAAGGTGACGAAAACGGAAATCTCAACGAAGATAAATACATAACAAGAGCGGAGTTTGCAGTTGTAATATGCAATATGCTTGGTATAGATGCAGGTAAAGAAGAGCTTCCGGATGAAATGGATTTTGATGATGTTCCTGACAAGCACTGGGCAAAAGAGTACATAAAAGCAGCCAGAAAAGCCGGTTTCATATCCGGCAGAGGCGGTAACAAATTTGACCCGGATGCTGTTGTTTCCTACGAGGAAGCTATGAAGATGATAGTTGCTGCAATCGGATATACGCCAAAGGCAGAACAAAAAGGAGGATTTCCCTATGGATACACAGAGGTTGCCAAGGAGCTTGGTATGATGGAAGACCTTGATGTGGAAGCTAAGGGAAAGGCAATAAGGGGAGATATAATGGAAATGGTTTGCAATAGCCTCGACATTCCCTTTATGCTCCGGAAATCTTTTGGGAAAAACGTTGAATACGAAATAGCCGATGGCAAAAACGGTAATAGCAAAACACTAAGAATACTACTGGAAGTACCTATTCCTCATAAGTAAAAAAAGGGAAACTGTCTCAATTGGAGGCAGTTTCCCTTTTTTAAAAGCTATTTTATATATTTTTCATAAGATCGGTAATAAGATGCAGTTTTTGCTCAAACTTAACACCGTAGTAATACTTGCATATTTCATCCTGAGTGTTAACTATGCTCTCGTACACAAAATCCGATGCCAGCTTAAGTGCATCATACAGAGTAAAACCGCAGGTAAGGGCAGAGCATATAACCCCTGCAAATATATCTCCGGTTCCGTAGTATGTACCGGAAATTTTATTGTGCAGATAGATGTGTTCCTCGCCCGTTTCGGCATTGACACACATAGAGCCTACCTTGTCACCCTCGGAAAGTCCGGTTATTATGATGTTTTTTGCACCGGTTGATTTTAGAGCATTGGCAAGTCTTTGCACATATTCCGTGTCGTGGCAGGAGCTGTAATCCATACCGGTAAGATATGCCGCCTCGGTTATGTTGGGGCATATGACATCGGCGTGGGAGCAGAGACAACGCATTTTGTTTGCAAATTCCTTGTCAAATCCGGTGTAGAGTACACCCTCATCGCCCATTACGGGATCTACAAAGATAATGTTGGAATCATTCTTGAATTCACGGAAGAATTTATCCACAATTTCAAGCTGATCTATGCTTCCCAGATATCCCGAATACATAGCATCAAATTCAATGTTCATACTCTTCCAGTGGTTTATTATTCCGGGCATATCGCTTGTAAGGTCACGGAATGTAAAGTCCTTGAAGCCGGCACCTGTATGAGTAGACAGAACTGCCGTAGGCAGTGGCACAGCCTCTATACCGAATGCGGATATTATTGGTATTACCGCAGTGAGAGAGCATTTGCCGATGCAGGATATATCTTGAATTGTTACCAGACGCTTCTGGGGCATATGTGATTCACCCTCTAATTATTATTCAATAACCTTTATCCAACCCTTGGGAGCTTCAATTCTTCCCATCTGAATACCTGTAAGGGTATCATAGAGCTTTTTGGTTATGGGGCCCATTTCTGTCATACCGCTGGGCAGGCAGATTTCCTTACCGTGGTCAACAATCTTGCCGACGGGGGAGATAACAGCCGCAGTACCGCAAAGACCGCATTCTGCCATATCGCCAAGCTCTGTAAGAGCGATAGGTCTCTCCTCTGTTTCAAGACCGAGATACTCGCTTGCTACCTGAATGAGGGAGCGTCTTGTGATGGAGGGGAGAATTGTGGAGGATTTGGGAGTGATAACCTTGCCGTCTTTTGTAACAAAGAGGAAGTTTGCACCGCCTGTTTCTTCCACATAGGTGCGGGTTTTTGCATCGAGATACATATTTTCGTCATAGCCCTCATCGTGAGCTGTAACGATTGCGTGGAGGCTCATTGCATAGTTGAGACCTGCCTTTATGTGACCTGTACCGCAGGGAGCTGCACGGTCAAAATCGCAAACACGGAGTGTAAGAGGCTTAACACCGCCCTTGAAGTAGGGGCCAACGGGAGTAGCCAAAATTCTGAACTGATATTCTGTTGCAGGCTTAACACCGATTACGGCATCGGAGCCGAACATATAAGGTCTTAAATAGAGGGAAGCACCGCTGCCGTAGGGGGGTACCCACTCTGCATTTGCCTTAACTACCTTTTCCACAGCTTCCACAAACTTGTCAACGGGATATACAGGCATTTCCATTCTCTTGCAGGAGTCTGCCATTCTCTGTGCGTTGAGGTCAGGACGGAATACAACGATTTCGCCTTTTTCTGTTGTGTAAGCCTTGAGACCTTCAAAACAGGTCTGTGCATACTGGAGCACACCTGCACATTCGTTTAATACGATGTTGTTGTCGGTTGTAAGTTCGCCCTCGTCCCACTTGCCGTCTTTGAAGTTTGCTACAAAACGGTAGTCGGTCTTCTGATAAGCAAAGCCCAGTGAGCCCCAATCAATATCTTTTTTCTGCATATTTATCATCCTTTCAAAGTGTAATTTTTTTAATATCTTACAGTATAACATATTATATAGTAAAATTCAATATTTTTTATTTCAAAGTATACATAGATAAAAGAGCAGGATATTTTTCCGTTTTCCTGCTTGTTATTTTTCTGAAAAAGTGGTAAAATAAAATGATATGATTTTTGGAAAGGAGGAGAATGTATGCAGGATTTCAAGGTAGTATCTCCCTATGAGCCAAAGGGCGACCAGATTAAGGCTATCGAAGAGCTTTCACGCGGTATCACAGAGGGGCTCAGAGGGCAGACGCTGTTGGGAGTTACCGGCTCGGGAAAAACCTATACCATAGCCAAAACCATAGAAAAGGTAAACAAGCCGACTCTGGTGCTTGCCCACAACAAGGTGCTGGCGGCACAGCTATGCAGTGAGTTTAAGGAATTTTTTCCAAATAATGCGGTGGAATACTTTGTGTCCTATTACGACTATTATCAGCCTGAGGCATACATTCCCGGTACAGATACTTATATAGAAAAAGACTCCTCTATGAACGAAGAAATAGACCGTCTCCGTCACAGTGCCACGGCGGCACTTTTTGAAAGACGGGATGTAATAATTGTTGCCAGTGTATCGTGCATATACGGTCTGGGCGATCCTGATGACTACAAAAACCTTATGCTCAGCCTCCGTGTAGGCAACGAGTACGACAGAGACAGGATGCTCAGACAGCTTGTGGATATGCAGTACAGACGAAATGATATGGTTCTTGAGCGAGGATGCTTCCGTGTGAGGGGCGACGTGGTGGAAATTCTCCCCATCGGTCAGGGTGAAAAGGCAGTAAGAATAGAATTTTTCGGAGACGAAATTGACAGAATATGTGAGGTGGATACCCTTACGGGCGAGGTTACCGCTATGAGGACATACACGGCACTTTTTCCTGCTTCTCACTATGCTACCACTGCGGAAAAGATGAAGCGTGCAATAGGTACAATTTCCGAGGAGCTTACAGAGAGACTGCAGGAGCTTAAAGCGCAGAACAAGCTTCTGGAAATGCAGAGACTTGAACAGCGCACCAATTACGATTTGGAAATGA